>VXPI01000032.1 GCA_009839585.1 Gammaproteobacteria bacterium | reverse complement strand
GACAGTGATGGTTACAGTTTTATTTTCTTGCGAGGATCGTTTCATAATCAATCACCAATATTTGGAATTGAGTAGCGGTTATGCCTTTGGGAATGGATATGGTTAATCATGATTTCCCGGGTTTGAATTTATTTTCTACCTGATTGCCGCCCACGCTCAGCGTCCGGCGGGCTAAACTCAACCTGTTTCTGAAAAAAGCAGCCCGAACGCAAAACATGTTTTTATGGCAATTCCGAAATAATTGCCCATTACTCATGCCTACTATGTGCTATGGCCTATACGTCCAATTATACAGCCTAACAAGGCTGCTGCCGAATCAGCAGGGATTTCAGGGTTATCATTTAGATATTCTCTCTTTCCAGTATAATTTCCAGCATTTCAAGTCTAACCTTCTCCTCATGCAACGGCCAATCCGCACCCGATTCGACACACTCTCCCTGCATGCCGGGCAACGACCTGATCCTGTCCATGGCGCACGGGCAGTTCCGATCTATCAAACCACAAGTTATGTCTTCAAGGACAGCGATCACGCAGCATCCCTGTTCAACATGGAAAGACCCGGACATGCCTACTCCCGTCTTTCCAATCCAACAACAGCAGTGCTCGAAGAGCGAATTGCAGCACTTGAAGAGGGAATTGGAGGCATTGCAACTTCAAGTGGCCAGGCATCGCTCCACTTGGCAATTGCCACCATTATGGGATCCAATTCACACATTGTTTCTTCAAGCGCCATCTACGGTGGGTCCCACAATCTGCTCGAATACACCCTGCCCCGATTCGGCATTGAAACGACCTTCGTCTCGCCACGCGACATAGACGGTATTCGCAAAGCGATCCGCCCTAATACCCAGCTGATTTTTGGCGAGACCATCGGCAACCCCGGTAATGACATCATGAACATCCCGGTTGTCGCTGAAATTGCCCATGAGCACAAAATCCCCCTCATGATCGATTCGACATTTACCACACCATACCTGATGAAACCCTTTGAGCATGGGGCGAATCTGATCATGCATTCAGCTACCAAATTCTTATGCGGACACGGCACGGTCATTGGCGGTGTTCTGGTTGATCATGGCAGATTTGACTGGGAGTCCAGCGGTAAATTTGAAACGCTTTCAGAACCTTATTCTGGTTTTCATGAAATGACTTTCGATGAGGAAATGAGCCAGGGTGGATTTCTGATAAGGGCTCGTCGCGAGGGAATGCGGGACTTTGGTGCATGTATGGCTCCAACCGTGGCTTTCTACATCCTGCAAGGCATCGAGACGCTCTCGCTCAGAATGCAGCGGCACATTGAAAACACCCGTAAAGTCATCGAATTCCTGCAGTCGTCAGATCAAGTTGAAGAGATCAGTTATCCTGAATTGCCCGAACACCCAGACTATGAGCTGGCGAAAACCTTGCTACCCCGTGGAGCTGGCTCAATCTTCAGTTTCTCATTAAAGGGTGGACGCAAAGCCGGCCAGGCATTTACCGAAGGCCTGGAAATTTTTTCGCACCTGGCGAATGTTGGAGATGCAAAGTCCCTGATTATTCATCCGGCCAGTACGACTCATCATCGCATGAGTAAGGAAGACCTGGAAAAAGCCGGAATTACCGAGGGCACTATCCGGCTGTCAGTCGGACTTGAGGATATTGGCGACCTGACTGAAGATCTGTCAAAAGGCTTGTATCTCGCGGAAAAAGCTGCTAGGAACTAGAACGGTATTGAGCATATGCATATCTCTCTGGGCCAGACTCAATACTACGCTTATACCGGCACCCACAAGATCGACCCCGTTCTGGAAACTGTGGTATTTGTACATGGTGCTTCCATGGATCATTCCGTCTGGTCTCACCAAAGCCGGTATTTTGCCTATCACGGATACAATGTACTGGCTGTGGATCTTCCGGGGCACAGACTCAGTCAGGGCAGGCTTCTATCCAGTATTGAAGACATGGCAGAGTGGCTTGTCCATATTTTGGGCAGTGCCGGCTGTCGGTCGATCCATCTGGTTGGCCACAGCATGGGCGCACTGACGGCACTCGAGGCTGCATCACAACTCGATTCTGATGTACACAACCTGAAATCACTGTCACTAGTCGGATTTTGCTATCCAATGCAGGTTGCCCCGGCTCTCATGAACGCAGCTAAAGAGAATCCAAGCAAGGCATACTCCATGATGACGCAGTGGAGCCATGCTTCAAGAACTGGAGGAGAGCCCGTGCCAGGATTCTGGTCTGCAGGCATGCAAATGAGCATGATGGAAAATAACAGCAAGGATGCCATCTACTGCAATTTGCAGGCCTGCAATAACTATACGGGCGGCGAACAGGCCTTCGGGCGGGTACACTGTCCTATTTTGTTCGTTAGCGGAAAACTCGACAAGATGGCACCTGCAAAACTAGCCGTACAGGAAGCGGAAAAGAACAGGAATGCGAAAGTCGAACTCATCAACGGATGCGGTCATAACCTCATGTTTGAATCACCCGACGGTGTTCTGGATAGCCTGAAGAGGTTTATCTGTCGCTAAGTGTGTTCTCAACCATTCAGCAACCCGGCAAATCCCTTTCTACGACAGTTTGCGAATAATGGATCACGTTGAACAGATTATCCTTCCCAAGTGGATTATTCCTGTCGATGATGCGAATTCAATTCATGAAGATTACGGCATAGCCATTGATGCTGGACGTATCGTTGCTGTAGCCGGGAAATCAGAACTGAAGGCTCAATACCTATCCGATAGCGTTGTCGAATTAAACGAACATGCCATTATTCCGGGACTGGTAAATGCACATACGCATGCTCCAATGGTTCTTTTTCGAGGCCTGGCCGATGACTTACCCATGCAAGTGTGGCTAACCGAGCATATTTGGCCGGCGGAAGCCAAATGGGTCGATCAGGGATTCATCAAGGCCGGGACAAATCTGGCATGTGCAGAAATGCTCCGAGGCGGTACAACCTGCTTCAATGACATGTATTTCTTCCCGGATATAGTCGCAGAGCAATCCGAGGCCTGCGGAATCAGGGCTTGCGTCGGCATGATTGTGATTGAGTTCCCAACAGTCTGGGCAAAAGACCCGGATGAATATATTCAAAAGGGCCTTGACCTTCGAACTTCGCTCGAGAAATCATCTCTCATTACCACCTGTCTCTCTCCTCACGCTCCCTATACAGTGTCGGACAGTACGCTCGCGAGAATCGCAGAGCTGTCGTCAGAACTCGACTGTCAGGTTCATATCCACGTACACGAAACATCTGAAGAGGTAGAACGAGCTGTTTGCGAGACCGGAGTTCGTCCACTTGAACGCTTGCACCGCCTGGGCCTGGTCAATCAACGATTGATGGCGGTACACATGACCCAGCTGAAAGCGGATGAAATTCAAAGTCTGGCCGAGCATAAGGTTCATGTTATCCACTGCCCCGAATCGAACCTCAAATTGTCTTCCGGGTGTTGCCCCGCAGGCGAGTTGATCAGTCACGGAATCAATCTTGCCCTCGGTACCGACGGCGCTTCAAGTAATAACGACCTGGACATGATCGGAGAAATGCGCACGGCTTCCCTGTTTGCAAAAATAGTCAGCAAATCCGCCAAGTCCCTGGATGCTTATACGACGCTTCGTATTGCAACCCTGAACGGTGCCAGAGCCCTGAATCTCGATCATGAAATCGGTTCTGTAGAAATCGGCAAATCAGCAGATCTGGTAGCGCTTGACCTGTCGCATCCTGCGACTCAACCTTGCTACAACCCGGCTAGCCAAATCGTATACAGCGCATCCCGGGACCAGGTTACCGATGTGTGGATTGCCGGCAAACGGTTATTGAAGGAAGGATCGCTCACTACGATTGACGAGCAACAGTCCATAGCTGTCGCCCGGGAATGGCGCGATAGAATCTTGCCGTCATGATCAGGAATCCAGGCAAATCCGGCCACATTGATGATAATGTGGACAGTATCGAACGCGCAAAGTTCGAGGTCCCCATGGACCAATGGTGGAATCCCAAAGGTGATTTCGGAGCACTGCACCGCATCAACCCACTACGACTGGGGTTTATCGATGAACATACACCTCTATCTGGCAAAAGGGTCTGTGATGTCGGTTGTGGTGGAGGTATCCTGAGCGAAGGCATGGCCAATCTGGGTGCCAGGGTTACCGGTATCGACGTCTCGGATGAAATCCTTGGCGTTGCAAGAACACACGCCCAGCAACACAATGTCAAAATCGACTATCAATGCATAGCCGCTCACGAACTAGCGGAAGCTACTCAAGCACAATGGGATATTGTCACCTGCCTGGAAGCACTTGAACATGTTCCAGACCCATGTAGTCTGGTAGAAAGTTGCGCAAAACTCATCAAGCCGGGAGGTTCAGTCTACTTTTCGACAATAAACCGTAATCTCAAATCCTTTGCCCAGGCTATTGTTGGGGCCGAATACGTTCTCGGCTTGTTGCCGAAAGGCACTCACGACTACAGCAAATTCATACGCCCATACGAACTTCTAAAGTGGTGCGAGAAATTTAAAATTTATCTTGTTGATATAAAGGGAATATCCTATAACCCTATTCTTGATCAATATTCCTTCGTGAAGTCTACGGAGGTAAATTACATAACCCGTGCCATTCCCTCGGAATCAGGCATATGAACCATCGTCTACCGACTCCAGTCCAGACCGTATTGTTCGATCTTGATGGCACCCTGGTTGATTCACATGGCGATCTGTGTAATGCCCTGAACCGCCTTGAGGAAGAATGCGGCAACGACCCCACTCCTCATGATGTGATACGCCCTTATGTCTCACAAGGCGCAATGAAAATGATCTGCGTTGCGTTTGATCTCGAATTCAATAAGGAAAACCTCCGACTGCAATCTCTCTGGAGGCAAATGCTTCGCTTCTACAAGGAGGATATCGCCTCGCTATCAATGCTCTTTAGCGGAATGCCCGAGGTCCTTGACTACTTGCGATCAAATGGAATCGCATGGGGAATTGTAACGAACAAGCCGGAGGATCTATCACGCCGGCTTCTTGCCGCCCTTCACATGGAACCGCCAGAAGGGTGCATTGTCGGCGGAGATACACTTCCAACCAGGAAACCGGAACCCGAACCCTTGCTGTACGCCTGTCAGCTACTTGATGCCGATCCAGCAAAAACTATCTATGTCGGAGATGATCCACGAGATGTCATCGCCGGGAAAAATGCGGGCATGGCAACGGTCGCAGTCAGATACGGGTACTACATGCCCGATAATCCGCCGGAACTTTGGGGTGCGGATTGCATTATCGACAATCCAGTCGAGCTGATGGATATCTTATCGGATTAGACCTTTGATGAAGGTTCTGGACAACCCTCAATCTGCCCGGCAAGTCTGCCAGTCATGGCGTAAGGAGGACTTGCACGTTGGCTTTGTAGCAACCATGGGAGCTCTTCATGACGGACATTTGTCCCTGCTCAAGCGAGCGATTGCCGAAAACGACCGAACCTGTGCCAGCATTTTCGTGAATCCGCTACAGTTTGATGACCCTAAAGACCTGAACGACTACCCGATCAATATGGATGAAGATCTGGAAATACTCAGACAATGTGGATGCGATATGGCATTTTCAGGAACCATGGAAACCTTCTTTCCCGAAGCAGGCAATCCGGATATGATCAGGCACATTGATCCGGGGCCCTGTGCCTCGGATCTGGAAGGTACTTATCGCCCGGGATTTTTTGATGGTGTTGCAACAATCGTTGATCGCCTGTTTCGAACTGTTGGTGATTGCAAGGCATATTTTGGCGAGAAAGACTTCCAGCAAACTCTGGTGGTCAAACACCTGTCAAGTCAATTGAAGGGATCGGGAATTGATATTCAGATTGTGGTATGTCCCACCATCCGTAGCAAAACCGGTCTTGCATTATCCTCTCGCAATCAACAATTGGGAACAGTCCATATTGATATTGCAAACGGGATTTATCATGCATTGAACAGGACGCAACTTGCCTGGAGATCTTCGGTTCGCGACCGGAGCACGCTTACCCAGATTCTGCAGACAACACTTGAGCATCCACGAATCAGCGTTGATTATGCCGAAATACGCAATCCTGATGACTGGAATTCAAGCGAGAAAGCAATGGATTCTGCAATTGCGCTTGTAGCAGCACGTATTGGCGGCGTTCGCCTGATTGACAATCTTCGCCTGGACCAACCGCAAGGTCCCTGAACCACTCGATTAATCAGGCAATAATGCATGTTACTCGGCAATAATCTTCTATCTCTACAAACAGGGCAAAGTATATGAGTCATTCAAACGGTAAAAAAGCGATCGTACTCGGTGGTAGTTCGGGTATTGGACTTGAAACCTCCCGGCTATTGGCAAAACGCGGAGTCGAGGTTGTTGTGGGCAGTCGACGTGGAGTGCTTGATGAGCAAATACCAGGAGTTCAGATTGAGAGTGTTGATGTGATCGACAGGGAAGCTTTGCAGGAATTTTTTGATCGCCATGGGCCGATCGATTATCTGGTCAATTCCGCCACAGGTGGCAAGCGGGCAGTTGGCCCCTTTCTGGAGATGGACATGGAAGGATTTCAGGCGTCTTTTGCCAAACTGTGGGGATATACGAACTCAATCCATATCGGTGCAAGACATATGAAATCAAGCGGCGCAATTGTTCTGGTCAGTGGGTATCCGGCCAGACGCTTCAAACCAGGCTATATTGCGATCTCAACAGTAGGCAATGCTGTTGAAGGCTTTGTTCGTGGCATGGCTCATGAGTTGAAACCGATACGGATCAATGCGGTTGCGCCGGGTTTGATCGATACCCCCATGTTTTCACAGCAAGGGCATGATCGGGAGATGTTTCTGTCCGAATCCACGAAAAACCACCTCATTCCCCGAGCAGGCAAACCTGGAGAAGTTGCCAGGGCTATCCTGTTCGCGCTCGAAAATGATTTTGTGACCGGAACTACTATCGATGTGGATGGAGGCGCATTGATTCACTGAGCAATGACGCATAATCATTGCTCATGGATCTTTCCTTGAGCCTACTGATCGACCCAGTTGAATCATATCGCGGCCGAAGCGGTTGCGGATTTCATCGGTCAGATGATCAACGGAACCGGTTGAATTACCGTTCTCGTTGTTTCGTTTCAAATGGTCAAAAATTGAACTCTGCTGACATGAATCCGAGTCGAATCCAGAAACTCCAACTCCGACCAGCCTGATTTTGAAGGATTGCCCCCGCAATTCTTCAGAAATCAGGGATCGAACAATTTTCCAGACCGTTTGGGTCAGATTACTGGATCTTTCCAGAGTTTGCGAACGACTAATCGTATGAAAATCCGCAAAACGGATTTTGACCTTGATCACCCGGCCTTCGAGAGCAGCTTTCCGAAGCCGGTAGCATACACTTTCAGTCAGGTAGATTGCTGTTGATTCAATTGCACTGTAATCACTGACATTTTTAGCAAAGGTTGTTTCCTGGGAAATCGATTTTACTTCGTTGTCGGGAGTTACTTTTCGATCATCAATTCCGCAAGCGAGATTTCGAATCTTCGTGCTGTCCTGACCCAACAGGTTCTTGAGGATTCCAGGATCGGTGAGCCTCAATTCCTTTACCGTGCGAATTCCCGAAGACCTGAATCTTGCGCTACCAACCTTGCCAATTCCCCAGATCCGGTCTATCGGCAGTGGATCCAGAAAGTCCTGAACCCGATCTTCTGTAACCACGGTAAAACCATCAGGCTTCCTGTGATCACTTGCGAGCTTGGCAAGAAACTTGTTTGGCGCGATACCAACGGATGCAACCAACTTGAGTTCGTTTGCGATGTCGACCTTGATTTGCCTGCCAATCCTGACTGAATCTCCGTAGAGTTTTTCACTCCCACTGCAGTCCAAAAATGCCTCATCCAGCGACAACGGTTCGATTATCGGCGTATAACGCTGGAATATATCGATAATCTGTTGGGAAACTTCCCGATAAAGTCCATGTCGTGGATGAATAACCAGCAAATTCGGACATTTCCGGACAGCCAGAGCCGAGGGCATGGCACTGTGTATTCCAAACTGTCTAGCAGGGTAGTTGGCGGCGGAGACCACCCCTCTTTTATCTGGATGCCCTCCCACAATCAATGGCTTGCCACGAATCTCGGGATTTTCCCGTTCTTCAACCGAGGCATAAAATGCATCCATATCGACGTGTATGATCATGATCAATCACTGTAACCGTGCCGACTCAGTAACAAAATATGGGCTTGAAGCAAAGGTTTTTCTTGATGCCCGAACACTTGCGGAAACCAGAGCAGGGCCATGCCAATAGGAAATGCCCACATGCCTTCACTGCATTTTCGCGAAATGTTTCAGTCACATCAAAAGAACCTGTTTCGAAATTCCGAGTTACAAAGACGTTATTATTGGCTTTTTTCGTAGTTATCCGCCACCCAATTCTAACCCTTTATGTGAGTTAAACTTACCGTTCGAATAATTTCCGGATTAGATTTTGCAAAAGAAGTGCAAGCGTTCTTCATATGGCATTACTTCGCAGCATGAATGAATTAGCGTAAACTCAGGAAAGAGTTTATTAGCAGCATCCTTAAATGATTTACAGCTGCTTTCGATCCGTTCGCTTTATTCGCCCGTGCTGCTACATGGGCATCCTGAAACCAGACTTCCCCACTGAACAGCCAATTGAGCACCCCAATCAAAGACACCCATTCAATCGATGCACATACAAGTCAAGCACTTCTGTCGGTTGAAAACCTGACCTGTGAGCGCTCCGACGCTCCATTATTTTCGAACCTTTCCTTTTCGCTTGAAAAGAGTCAAAGCCTGCGAATTCTTGGGCCCAATGGATCGGGGAAAACCACCTTGATACGTACCATAGCAGGTATTCATAAACCTGCCTTGGGGCAAATTCGCTGGAGTACCGGTCCAGGAAATAGAGACAACTCCGCCAATAAGCCAAATATTGCCTACATAGGTCATACAACCGGTATTCGCGGTGAGTTGACTGCTCTCGAAAATCTAGAGTTCTATGCACGCATGACTGGCAACTTATCCGGCATGTCTCCGACTGAATGTCTGGAAAAACTGAACGTGGCACATTGCTCGAAACTGCCCTGTATGCGCCTCTCGGCTGGACAGAGACAGCGAGTTGCCCTCTCCAGACTCGCTCTTAATCAACATGATTTGTGGCTACTTGATGAACCAGTTACATCACTTGACGACCAGGGCATCGATCTCTTGCTTGATCTTGCCAGATGCCACTTAGAGGCGGGAGGCATGACCATCTATTGCTCTCACCAGTCGATTCATTCCGGATTTAAGAACGATACGGAGATTGATCTTCGAAATTTCAAGGGCGATCACCCTCAATGTTGATCACGATCATCAAACGGGACCTCAAGTGTGTCTCACACAATCTCTCCGGTGCGATTCAACCCATCGGATTCTTTATCATAATTACGTCACTGTTCCCACTTGCGGTCACCCCAGATCCGGAAGCCCTGCAAAGTATCGCACCCGGAATTATCTGGATTTCGGCACTCCTGGCTACCTTGCTTGCCCTCGATACACTGTTCAAGGAAGACTTTATTGACGGGACCATGGACCAGATGTTTATCGCCGCCGATTCACTATATGTCATCGCTTTTGCACGCATAATCTCGCATTGGCTGTTCTCTGGATTGCCGCTGATCGTGATGTGCCTTGTCATTGCCATGATGCTGCATATTCCGGCATACACATTTGACGCCTTGATTGTGAGTCTTTTGCTGGGCACACCAACCCTGAGCATGGTCGGCTCAATAGGTGCCGCACTTACCGTAGGACTTCGCTACAGTGGCGTGCTATTGACCCTGATTACTCTTCCCCTGTATATCCCGGTACTGATTTTTGGAGCCAGTTGCATCAGTGCCGATCTGGCCGGTTTTCCGTGGACTGGCCAGGCTTACCTGATGGGTGCCATGCTGGTACTCAGCATAACCCTGGCACCATTCGCAACAGCGGCCGCTCTTCGAATCAACATGAGTTGAGCAAACCCAAATCGGATAAAATCAAGTGTTGGTTAGCAGATTCTGATCAAACATGACCTCACATTACACCGAATCGAAAAATCATACTCCAACACCAAGGCAAATACGCAATTCCTGGGTCTGGTTTCATCGTTTTGGTTCTTCGTCCTATTTTTACCGCGTTGCCTCCCGCTGGGCACCGCGTGCAGGATGGTGTGCACTCATTCTGATGGTGGCAGGCGTCTATATGGGGCTCTTTGTTGCCCCGCCTGATTATCAGATGGGAGACAGCTATCGTATTATCTTCATCCATGTACCCTCTGCCTGGATGTCGCTTTCGGTCTATATCCTGATGGCTGTTTCAGCCACTATCGGACTGGTCTGGAAGATGAAAGTGTCATTTTGCGTATCGCGAGCATGCGCCCCAATCGGTGCCGCATTCACATTTTGCGCCTTGGTTACCGGTTCATTATGGGGAAAGCCGACCTGGGGCACTTACTGGATCTGGGATGCCCGATTGACTTCCGAATTGGTGCTACTCTTTTTGTACATGGGCTATATGGCTCTGGATAAAGCGATACCGGACCGAAGCACTGCTTCACGTGCAACCGCTGTTCTTAGTCTTGTCGGATTGGTAAACATCCCCATAATTCATTATTCGGTTGAATGGTGGAATACCCTGCATCAAGGGTCAACAGTGTTTCGAATGGACGGTCCGAGCATTGATACACGAATGCTGATACCCCTACTGATCACCACAGTTGCCATGAACCTGTATTTCATTTCAGTCTTGTTTAATCGGGTTCGATGCGAATTGCTGGATCTTGAACGACGAACCCAATGGGTCAGGGAGATCGTGCATGGCTGAATTCCTGAACATGGGAGGTCATGGTTTCTATATCTGGACCAGCTATGCAGTGGTTTTTGCAGTTTTGGCATATGGTTTCGTAGCCCCTGTACGCCGCCACAGGCAGCTTGTCGATGAAATAGCAGAACATCAGAAACCGGTCAAATAACCCATTCCCGATCATTACATATAGACCAGGTCGTTCCGGATTATGCAGGCACAACGAAAAACAAGGCTGTTAATCGTCACCATGATATTAGCCGGTGTTTCGATATCTGCAGTACTGGCACTGCTCTCACTGAACGAAAACATCAATTTGTTCTATAGCCCTAGTCAGGTGCATGCAGGGGAAGTACCATCCGATGCAACCGTTCGAATCGGAGGAATGGTAGTAAAGGGATCAGTGGACCGGAATCCGGATAGCCTGGAGGTAAGCTTTGATCTTACCGATACCGCTAAAGTTGTTACTGTCGCCTATAACGGCATACTGCCTGACTTATTCCGGGAGGGTCAGGGTATAGTGGCAAGCGGCAAAATGCAGAATAACCGATTTGTCGCTGATCAGGTTCTGGCCAAGCATGACGAAACCTATATGGCACCTGAAATCAGCGAGTCGATAAAAGCTGCTCATGGCCAGCAACCCGAAGAATCCGGGTACTGACAATGATCCCCGAACTCGGACATTTTTCACTAATTCTGGCTCTGGCGTTGGGTCTTCTCATGGCGACCCTGCCCTTGCTCGGTGCTTACCGGGGAGTTGTTACCTGGATTGCCTTCGCCCAGCCCGCTGCATTGGCCCAATTTCTGCTGGTTTCATTTTCGTATTTCTGTCTAACCTGGGCCTTTCTCAACAACGACTTTTCTGTCGCATATGTTGCAAACCACTCCAACACGGAGCTTCCGCTGATTTACAAGATTTCCGGAGTATGGGGCGGGCATGAAGGATCCTTGTTGCTCTGGATTCTCATTCTGTCAGGCTGGACTGCGGCGGTAGCCCTGTTTTCAAAATCCCTGCCCTCATCGCTGTCAAGCCGGGTAATTGCCATCATGGGTCTGGTAAGCGTAGGCTTTCTGTTATTCACCCTGCTTACCTCCAATCCATTTACCCGCTTATTCCCGGCACCATTGGAAGGGCGTGACCTGAATCCCCTGCTTCAGGATTTTGGACTGGCCGTACATCCACCAATGCTCTATTTGGGTTATGTGGGCTTTTCTGTGCCGTTTGCATTTTCAATTGCGGCACTTCTGGGCGGTCGATTTGATTCAGCATGGGCACGCTGGACTCGCCCGTGGGCCAACATGGCATGGGTATTTCTGACCATTGGAATCGCTCTGGGATCCTGGTGGGCCTACTACGAACTCGGATGGGGAGGCTGGTGGTTCTGGGATCCTGTAGAAAATGCCTCTTTCATGCCCTGGCTGGTTGGGACAGCCCTCATTCACTCCCTTGCTGCAACCGAAAAACGCGGCGTGTTCAAAGCCTGGTCTGTGCTACTGGCAGTTCTGGCTTTCTCTCTTTCTCTGCTGGGTACATTCCTGGTCAGGTCTGGCGTATTGATTTCCGTGCATGCGTTCGCAACGGATCCAACAAGAGGTCTCTTCATCCTGATTTTTCTTGGTGTCGTGACTGGCAGTTCCCTGCTGCTATATGCCTACAGAACCTCGACCATAGTAAGCCGGGTCCGATTTCATCCTGTTTCACGGGAAATGATGATTCTCGTCAATAACGTCCTATTCGGGGTTTTGTGTTTTTCGGTCCTGCTTGGAACGCTGTATCCATTGATTTTTGATGCCCTCAACCTTGGCAAGATTTCAGTTGGACCACCCTATTTCGATTTCGTTTTCACCTGGCTTGGTTTCCCGCTTCTTATCGCGGTAGGTACCGGTGCCTTGCTTAGGTGGAAAAGGGATGATTTCTCACGAGTGCGAAATCGAGTCCTGCTGGCCGGTATAGCATCCGTACTCGTTGGCATTCTCATCCCCCTATCCATGCCGTTTTACTCGTTTGGGGTTGTAGCCGGCATTACCGGAGGCACTCTGGTTATCCTACTCAGTCTTTCGGTGGTTGTGGACAGAATGGGCCAGAACAACCGCTTGCGCAACCTGCGGTCAACACCACGCGCAATTTATGGAATGATTACTGCACATATCGGGCTTGGAGTATTCATCATAGGTGTCGTTATGACTACCGTCTACAGCATCGAAAAGGATGTTCGCATGCAGACCGGAGATCAGTATGAAATCGAAGACTATACTTTCGTATTTGAAGATGTAGTTAATCGTGAAGGGCCCAACTACAGTTCTGTGACCGGGGTTTTCAATGTCTATAAATCCGGTCATCAAGTCGCCTTGCTTGAACCGGAAAAACGAATTTATCGTGTTCAGCAGAATCCGATGACCGAAGCAGCCATTGATCCGGGGTTTACCCGTGACTTGTATGTTGCGTTGGGTGAACCGCTGGAGAATTCGCAAATATGGGCAGTCAGAATTTACTGGAAACCCTTCGTTCGCTGGATCTGGCTGGGTGCCATATTCATGGCGATAGGGGGACTCATGGGTGCAACTGACAAACGCTACCGTAATCGTGCCAGAACCAGAGACCTGAAGCCTGTGCAGAATCCAGCATGAACCTTTCACGTAAGCGATACAGGGGAATGTGGCCGTTCGTTATTTTCTGCGGATTGGCTGTGCTTCTATACATTTCCCTGGGGAAAAACCCGGAACATATCCCCTCTCCCCTAATCGGCAAACCCGCACCGGAATTCACATTACCGGATTTGGAGAACCGAGACCTACTTTCCAAGCAGGACATGCAGGGTAACGTCTGGCTTCTCAATGTCTGGGCTTCATGGTGCGTAGCCTGTATTCAGGAACATCCGCTTCTGAATGACCTGTCGAATAGTGGCGTTGTGCAAATCGTGGGATTGAATTACAAGGATGTACAAACCGATGCCATCGAGTGGCTAGACAGGCATGGCAATCCTTATAGATTTATTGCCGTGGATACTACCGGCGATGTAGGAATAGATTACGGGGTGTATGGGGTTCCTGAAACCTTCCTGATTGACAAGAATGGGTATATTCAATACAAGCATATCGGTCAACTGACCCCGGAAATTATCAGTCAGCAGATTCTTCCCCTGGTTGACCTCTTGCGGGAGCAGGAATCATGATTCAGTCAATCCTGATCAATCGATTACCCAAGATTTTCCTCGTTTCGGTACTGGCTGTATCAATACTTCCCTTTGACGGATTTGCGGATGAGCCATTACCCGAGTTGCCGACTATCGAACAACAAAGGACCTATGACCGGTTAATCCGAGAGCTGCGATGTCTGGTTTGCAAGAACCAGAATTTGCTGGACTCCAATGCCGAGCTAGCCGCAGACCTGAGAAAAAAGACCCACGAACTGGTAGTCGAGGGCAAGAACTATCAGGAAGTCGTCGAGTACATGACTGATCGATTCGGAACATTCGTAATGTACCGCCCTCCTCTGAAGACCTCGACATTCGCCCTCTGGGGGCTACCCTTTCTTGGATTTGTGCTGATTCTGACCGTGATCATTCACCGCATCCGAAAGCGCTCACAAATTCATCTACTGGAACTCGGTGACAATGATCGACAAGCCGCAGACGATTTACTGGAAAAACGAAAAAGAGACTCCTCTTCGTGATTCCGATACTAGTCATCCTGCTACTATTTGTGGTCGCTATTGTTGCGATTTTGCCCGCATTACTGAATCGTTCCCGTATCTCACGGGATGAACGGGAGAAGTCCAACACGGATATTGCTCTTGAGCGAATACAAGAAGTTGGGGACATGGATAATGAGGATCGCATCGAGGCAGAAGATGAAATCAAAAACAACCTGCTGGAAGATACAAGAATCACGGAAACTACCGCCAGCAAGATTATTCCGTTTCGGCATTCGCTCTGGATTCCGGTTTTCCTGATCGGGGTTTCAGTTGGCCTGTATTTTCAGATTGGCAATCCTGGCTTAATGTTTGATGCTTCGCTGCCCTCACAAACGGAAGTTGTTCATACCCCGGAAAGTATTGAGGTGATGATCCGACGACTCGAAGAGAAGATTGAAGAAGATCCCGATAACCTAGAAGCCCTACAGATCGCCGGACAAGTGTATTTAACCATAGGCGATTCCGTCAAGGCAGAGGCGGCATACCGCAGATTGAATGACCTGTTGCCAGGCAACCCTGACCATCTCACGGGTCTTGCGAACGCAGTGATTCTGAATAACAATGACACCTATACCCCGGAAGCTGAATCATTCGTCAAGCAGGCCCTGACCATCGACCCGCAACATCAGAATGCATTATGGATATCAGCCCTGGGAGCAAGCAGCCGGGGTGAGATAGAAAGCTCTATCGAGCAACTGGAAGCCTTGTTGACAATGGTCCAGAACGAGGAAGAGGTGCGCCAATCACTGTTGACGATGATTGAGCAACAGCGAGCAATGTTAAACGGCGAATCCGGAACCGATCAGGCTGGCGAGGGGAAAACCCTGATCGTTGAAGTTGTACTGGATGAACGCCTGTCTGGGATGGTCTCATCAACTGATACTGTATTTGTAATCGCCAGAGCTGCCAACGGCCCCCCTGCCCCGCTTGCCGTCCGCAAACTGGTTGTCGGAGACTTGCCGATAACCGTGAGCCTTTCCAATGTCCATTCCATGATTGAAACCATGACAGTGGACGATTTTGAAGATATCGTCATTCAGGCACGGATTTCCAAAAGTGGGACAGCCCAATCGAATCCGGGTGATATCGCGAGCAAACCGATTTTGATCTCGGGGGATCCCGAGAATCCTCTATCCCTGACTATCAATGATATTCTTGAATAGCGTATTCCTGCAGGGCGTGCCCACATCCAATCCAGGTAAAGCCAGTGGTGTTATTTTGGCTTTCCGGAAACGGATGTCGACCGGGATTCTTCCGGGGTGGCGAGTTTTGCGCCGATAGCACCCTCTTTTTCTCTCTGGGAACCCTGTTGAGACGGTTTCTGTGGCGTAGTCAGCTTAATGGGGTCAATGGGTTTCGCCTTCGGTATTTCTGCAGGCGGTTTCTGGGATTGTCGAACCTTTCCGGCATTTTCGCCACTTTTTTTCTTGGCAATGCTCTGTCCGTGGAAGGAACTGACTGCATCAATGGTCAATTGGCTCGAAGCCAGGGTGCCTTCAACATTACCACCAG
>VXPI01000057.1 GCA_009839585.1 Gammaproteobacteria bacterium | reverse complement strand
TGTGTGTAGGCAAGGGCGGAGAGTGCCTCGGCATTCAACTGTGCGACCGAGGCTGTAACCGAAGCCGGCGTATTGGCGCCACCGAGTACAAACGGTGAACAGAGTACGGGCTGGTTGCGCCTGCAAAACGCACGCATTGCTCCCAGCATGACCTCGTCCCACACCAACGGAGAATTGCCATTGCAGTTTCCGGTGGTGACCGGATGCGTATCAATGTAGTCATCCCCAAACAGGATTGCGCACATCTCGACCACGTCTTCGGCATTTCTGGGTGAGGTGCTCATGCCCATGAACGTCTTGTCGGAATGCTTCATGGAGGAATAGGTGATGTGTAGGTGCCGATGCGAGACCGGAAGATCGCAGGGCTCTACAATATGATGGCTCGTGGAGTGAAGGGCCGGCAGCATATGCGACAGCTTATGAAACATGTTGAGATCGGCAATCCCGGGGTTGCGTCGAACATCATCCAGATCCCGTAAATACGGCGCTCCGGCCATCGGTACGAACATGGTGTTTGTACCTCCGAGTTTCACATTGTTGGCCGGATTACGGGCATGGTACGTGAATTGTTCAGGAATGGTCGTGATCAATTCCCGGACCAGGCCCCGGTCGAGGTAGACCCGATTGTCACGTATTTTTGCGCCAACCCGTTTCCAGTCCTGCAGGGCGACCGGGTCCCGGAAAATCACCCCGATATTTTCCAGAATATCCATTGATGCGTTATCAATCTGCTCAACTTGTGAGCCATCCATAATTTCACAACGAGGCAGGGTGTTCGCAAGTCCGGGCAACATGTCGAAATTCATCCGGGAGCGGATGGTGCGACGTGCTGATCGACCGCCGGCCCGGGAACGGAGTTGTGGAGAAGTATTGGGCATGGTTTGTATCGGGTTGCAGGTAGTTGGGTTGGTTGTCAATAGTTTACAAGCCTGATTCAGTCTGTATTTGACAACACAAAAAAGAACACCGTGCCCAACAGACCGATTCCCATGCAATTGTAATAGCCATTTGGCCTTGGTGCTCTTGAATCCATGAAATAAAGTCGCATAAGTAATAGATTAGAGTTTTCAAATTTACCGTTACAAGAGAGATTGCCATGAAAGGAGATGCAACAGTCATCAAGCACTTGAACAAGATTCTGAAGAATGAACTGACCGCCATCAACCAGTATTTTCTGCATGCCAGAATGCTGAAGGACTGGGGCCTGGTTGTTTTGGGCGAGCATGAATACCATGAATCCGTCGATGAGATGAAGCATGCTGACCAACTGATTGAGCGAATACTGTTTCTGGAAGGACTGCCAAATTTGCAGGATTTGGGCAAGCTCATGATTGGCCAAGACACCAAAGAGATACTGGAGTGTGACCTGAAGATGGAGATGAAGGCCCACCCTGATCTGAAGGATGCGATTCGGGATTCTGAAAGTGTCGGAGATTACGTATCCCGAGAATTATTTGAGTCTATCCTGGAAGCCGAGGAAGAGCATATAGACTGGCTCGAAACACAGTTGGAGCTGATTGACCGGGTTGGCCTTGCAAACTACGAGCAATCTCAGATGTCAGTGACTGAAGAAGGTTGAGTTTCAAGACCGGGTTCTAACCCAAGCCAGTCTTTCCCATGGAAATGCATGGATAACTGATGGAAATATGTTCAATGCCCTGCATGATGTGGTTCTTGAAGGTTCGGAAGTTTCACCCAGTGGGTGATTCCATCTTCGGGGATGAAACTCACGACGCATGGGACTTCGCGCCTGACACGGACTGCTCTATTTATAGATTAGGGAGACCATATGGCCCCATATGTACCTTTACGACATGCTATAAATAATTCGCCAACCATTATCCATGTAGCAAGAGCATATGCGATCATAAAAACTCATGATGAAAACAAAATTTACTTCTTGCGGCTGTACTGAATAGTGGCCGGGCGTAGGATAGCATCGGCAAAGTTGTTCATCTTTTCCTCAACCATATCGCCGGGAACATCAACCTTGATCTTTTCTTCCTGCTCGACCTTCTTTGGTTGGTAGTTGCGATCGGGAAGATTGACTGTTCGCTTGTGTTTCATTTCAGATTCTTTATCTCTTTAGACTGAAGTTCTGGGCGTTATTTTGCCCGATTTTTCCTTCAACCCGCTGATTATCGTTAGATTTCCCTCCGGAATCATGCATTTTCTTGTGCGCTACCCTCATTACTTGTAGCGATAAATGCAACGTAAGGGATAGGCCGGTATGCCAACCCATGCTTCAAATACGTTCTGTAGATTCAGCCAGAACTCTCCCGAAGTCCCAAAGAGGCGTCCCAGGCTCAAGACTCCGTGATCGTGGGTACCGTTGAGTATCAGGGTAATGCGGTTCGCCGGTACGTCAATGTGCCGGGCGAGTTTGCGAGATGCTTATGCCCAGAGGCATCAATATCCTTGCGCAGGATTTCTCCGGGATGAATGAGTTCGTGCATGGTTCTTCCGATTGAATGGTAGTCTACTATTTCATCATCAGTCAGGCCGATGTCGTCCTTGTCCTACTTGAAACAGGTTCGCCACTGATTGTTGATGTGAACGATCCACTGGCTTTTTTGTACTTTGAGTGTCTCCGGACGGTTCCCGGTACTTGCCAGACCAGCAAGGGCAGTAGACACGCATCAAACTGATCCAACCTGCCGGATGCAAGTTCGGGCAAAACCAGAGAATGCCGTAATTCGACGACCTGCCAGGCTAATTTCATTGGACAGCACTATTACTTTACATGTAGAATAATTCTCATTATACTTTTCATCATGTTTTTATCCTAACATCCGGAATGTACATCTGCATCTGTAATTCAGTCAGCCATCATGAAATTGAAGACGCAGTAGAGCGTGGTCACGTTTCATCGTTGTCCTGTTTGCGAAGAAGTCTCGGTGTAGGCACCGGTTGCGGAATGTGCCTTGGCGATGCCAGACAATGCCTGTTTGATGCAATGACCCGCTGTCCACAGAAGGACTCAGCCCCAAATTACGGTACCTCTGGTGAAATCTGTTCCAAAAATCTCGTGCAGTCCGGTAATTCTTCCTGATGAGGCAAGATATAGTCACTGAGATGGATAAATTCGGCGAAGACCTCAATAACGCCGGGCTTAGATCGACACTTCCTCGCTTAAGGATATTAAAAATTCTTGAAGAAAGCAGTACTCGCCATTTATCGGTGGAAGATGTATACGACGAACTCAGAAAGGAAAACCAGAGCGTCAGTCTTGCGACCATTTACCGTGTGTTATCTCAATTTGTTGATGCGGGATTGGTGGTTCGCCACCAGTTTGAAGGAAACAAGGCGATATATGAATTAAACCATGATGACCATCATGATCACATGGTATGCCTAAAATGTGGAAAGATTATCGAATTCATGGATGAGAAAATCGAAATATTGCAAAAACAGGTTGCGGATGAGCACGAATTCGAAATGCAGGATCATTCCCTGACACTGTTCGGTGTCTGCAAAAATCCGCATTACTGCAATCGACAGACGAAGTAGGGCCTTCCCTGATACTGTTTGGCCTCGGCCGCCCCCCGCCATTAATACTGAATCACCCGGTCAGAGGGGTATTGGGGAATCCTCCACTCAATCGTATATGCGGATCAATTCCGATTCAGTCCGTAATCGAATTCGACGGCTTGCTTGAGACCGCTCATTAGCGATGAGACACCGGTGGTTCGAAGCGGTACAAATGGTTTCGCTGCTCGCTTGCAATACGATTTTGCCTTGTTACAGGCACCATGACTGACACACTCGACTGGACAGAGTACGATGTCTGCACGACTCAGGATCCCGGCCAGAGACTTCATATTGTCCTGAATACCACCATCATGATGAAGAAGATTGCCATTGAAGTTCTCGATCAGGTTGCGGAAGTTGCTCATCATCCCGGCCCGTCCTCCAACATAGGCAACGCTTTTCCCGAACAGGTCAAGGTTTTCAGGCTCCGAAGCGGCTGAAGGCCCAGGATTGTTGTCTGACTGGTTTTCATTTCGCTCGTTACGAGTGGACAGCCTGTTCAGCACCTCGATCTGCTTGATGGCTTTTGCATATTCCAGTTTGAGTGCTGACAATTCCCGGCTCTGGCGATCAAGTCGACTTGCGTAATCATCCCTGACCTGCTCTGTCCGCTCCAGGTCGGTCCTGAGTTTTGCAGCTTCACGTTCAAGGGTATGGTAAAGATCACCCTTCTCAAACTCACGCAATCGCGCACTCATTGCTTCAACTGATCGATTGTCTTGTTCGGCGATTGTCAGCCGCTGCTCAAGTTCCCGGATCTGTCTTGCATGATCGTTGATCAACGACTGGCGTCTTTCTGACTGAAGAATCAATTGTCGTTTTGTCTTGGTCAGTGCTTTTCTGGCATTTTGAAGACTTTTTGTCTTGGCATGGTTGGTGGCACCATTCAAGTGAGACAGCATATGCACTTCACCAAATGCCTGAACCAGTAATGATTCAGTCAAGCAGGGGTGACTCATCAGTGCCCAGAAAGGACCGGGGACGTCGCCTTTTTCCAGAGATTCTTCCCAGAGTTTCCCGAGTGCCGCTTCGGTCTTTGCAGAACCGAAGGTGCGGACTGCGGTTTGATACTTTTGGTCCAGTTTCTTGTGCATTAACCGGGATGGGCGACCCGGTTCGTCAGCCTGTTGAACAAAGTGACTGTGAACCTGATATTCCGTGACATTCTTGTCTGGAATTTGCCCGGATTGATAGGCAATTTTCATGAGTTCTGAATGTTCCAGGCAGGTGCCCAGAATGCTGCAATGCATATCCGAGCGGATTTCCCATAATTTGCGCCGTTGCCTATTCTGAGTCGGAGGCATCACGCAACGCTTGCAGTTATCACACATGATCAATAGCGAAAGGTTGCAAAATTTTCAGTATTCCGGTTTTTGACAAGAAATAAGAATAATTCTTATTTGCATATTGTAATGCTAATCATTATCATTTATATTTGCAACCTCAATATAAATACATCTCGAAACAAGGTGCAATCAATGAGAATAAAATACCTTTCAGTATTGTCTGTTGCAGTATTACTCGGCATCAGCACACTGGCTTCGGCCCAAACATACGGGCCATACCCAATTACCCTAAAGGGGTATTCGGGTGATAAAACCGACTCGACGGCATACACTGGCCAGGCAGCACGGCAAGTGCTGCACACTTCCCTCAAGAAACTTGCCGGTCAGGGGGATGGTTCAAATGCGATGGAACTGAAGAAACAGATGATGGAATATTTTTCCGGCAAGGAAGAGGGGCGAAAGGTAATTGCCCCGAAATCCCAAGATGGATTCACAATTACCCAAAGAGGGGTTGACGAGATTTCAAAAGGCGTTAACCTGAAGGGCAAGACCTATAAAGGCGTGGTCAATGGATGGCCCGGAAAAATGACCGGGCCGGAAGTAATCGAATTCATGATCGACAAGGCCGCACATGCCAAAAGCGGGTTTGATCCCGTGACCGGTTTCGATTACCCGCAGCTCATCTCCAAATTTGCCATGGGTGCGGTCTTTTATAGCCAGGCTGTGGATAACTATCTGGACGAAAAACTCGAGGCGAGCAACAAGCCCAACGACAAGCCTTATGGTGAAGGCAAGCATTACACCGGCAAGGAGCATTCCTGGGATGAAGGATTCGGGTATTTTGGCGCCCCAGCCCATGCCCTGGCCTTGGATGCAGATCAGGCTTATGGAATCGCTAAAATGAAGGATCAGGCTGTTGCTGACTACAATAAAGATGGCAAGGTCGACCTTTATCGCGAAATGACCTATGCCCACGCTTACTATGCTGCGGACTCGGATAAAGCAGGTACTGACTATCTCCATGCCATCTTCCAGGCTTTTCTGGATGGTCGACAACTGATTGCCGATGCAAACGGAGAAGCCCTCAGCCCGGATCAGCGTGCCCAACTGAAAGCCCATGCCGAGACCATCAAGACCCTTTGGGAAAAGGTGATTGCCGAGGCTGTCTTCAAGTATGCCGGTTCGGTTTACAAGGATCTGGAGAAATTACAGACCATTGTCGAGACTGGTGGGAACGCCAATGATACCTTTAGGGCATACGCCAAGCACTGGGGTGAGTTGAAGGGATTTGCAATGGCACTCGAAACCGGTGGCAAGGATCTCGGTGAAGTCGGCACCAGGATGAACCGCTTGATCGGCTACGGACCCGCCCTGCTCGGTGGTGGACAGGTAACCGGTATCGATACCGATGGAAATTACCAGATCGGTGGTACCCGGGATCTCGGAGATTACATGGTGCATATGCTCAAATTGCAAAAACTCATGGATGATACCTACAACCTTCAAGCCAAAAAGAATGATGCGACCGGAGATCTTGAAGGGTTGGTGAATTCACTATCCGAAGGTGCTTACTCCGAGAACGACTAACTCATCAATTCCGGGCGCACATCTTGGAAATACTGCCAATCATTGAGGGGATCTTGACCGATTGGGTTGGGGCTTTTCTGGATCCCGGGAAACGGCTGTTCTGGGGGTACTTGGGCTCGGCACTACTGATTGCCTTACTGTGGATGATCCTGCACAAGCAGGATCATCCACATCACGCTTTCAAAAAACTCTTCGCAAGAGAGATTTGGTTATCAGATAGTGCCAAGGCCGACTATATGGTATTTCTGGTGAATACCCTGTTCATGGGATCGATACTGCCACGGCTTTTGGGTCATGCTGCGGTGGCCACGTTCTGTTTCACCATACTGCATGAGATTTTTGTGGGCAGGCCCGGTTTGTTACCTGATGTATCAGCCCTCTCAATCGCATTTGCCTTCACCCTCGTATTGTTTGTGGTGGATGATTTTGCCCGTTATGTTGTGCATAGACTGTTGCATGCCGTGCCCGTGCTCTGGGCTTTTCACAAGGTGCACCATAGCGCAGCCCGGCTAAATCCCATGACGGTGCTGAGGACTCATCCGGTCGAGGCAATCGTGTTTGCCTTGCGCGGGGCACTGGTGCAGGGCATTTGTATCGGGGTTTTTGTTTTCTGTTTTAGCGAGAAAGTGAGCTTGATCATGGTCCTGGGGGCTAATGCCTTTAAGTTTGCATTCAATGTGTTGGGTGCAAATTTACGCCATAGTGAAGTACCGATCCGCTATTGGCCATGGCTCGAAAACATCCTGCTTTCACCGGCACAGCACCAGATTCACCATTCGATCGAACCCAGACATCTTGACCGTAACTTTGGTGTGGCCCTGGCCTGTTGGGATCGCTGGTTTGGCACACACTGTCATTCCGAGCCGGATCAGTCGCTGCGCTATGGGCTCAGTAACCCGGTTGCAAACCCCAACTCATTCTATTTCGTTTATATACACCCCTTCCATGAAGGAGCAAGGCATGTTCAAACTGCGATCATGCAATCTGGTCGCAGTTTGCGAAACATGTCAGCGACATTCCATAATCTGTTCTGCAGGAAAACCTACCATGAAAATAAACCCAGTTAAATTCCATATCCTCTGTTTGACAGTGGTCATGATGACAATGTCCGTAATACCGGTTCCGGTAGTCGCCCAGGATATGGTCAACATTTATTCGGCGCGTAAAGAGGCGCTGATCCTGCCGCTTCTGGAAAGGTTCGAGGCAGAGACCGGCATTCGTTTCCGGTTGGTCACCGGCAAGGCAGATGGCCTGTTGAAGCGTATTGAAATCGAGGGCGATGCAACCCCAGCGGATGTTTTCATCACGGTTGATGCTGGCCGTCTTGAGCAGGCAAAGGCTTCGGGAATCCTGCAGGGCGTCAATAATACGGTTCTCGACCAGACTATTCCCAGGCACCTCCGCGACCGGGACAACCACTGGTTTGGGCTCTCGCGAAGGGCGCGGGTGATTTTCTATGCAAGGGATCGGGTGGACCCGTCTGAATTATCCACCTACGAAGACCTCGCAGATGAGAAGTGGCGAGGCCGGTTGTGCATACGATCATCCGGCAACATTTACAATCAATCACTGATCGCTTCCATGATTGAGCATCTGGGTGAAGAGGAGACAGAGAAATGGGCGCGAGGCCTGGTTGCGAATTTTGCACGCAAGCCCGGCGGTGGAGATACCGATCAGTTGCGTGCAGTGGCAGCCGGTCAATGTGATGTCACGGTGGTGAACACCTATTATTTTGGTCGCCTCATCAACAGTAATGACGAGAAGGATCGGCAGGTTGCAGAAAAACTCGATATCTTCTGGCCGAATCAGGATGGTCGCGGTGCACATGTGAATGTAAGCGGTGCCGGTATTGTGCGTCATGCCCAGCGCAAGGCTGCGGCCGAGGCACTTCTCGAATTCATGATCAATCCGGAATCCCAGGCCTGGTATGCCGAAGTGAATAATGAATATCCAGTAGTTCCTGGAACCGAGATTTCCGAGACCATGCAAAGACTCGGGGAATTCAAGTCCGATACCCTGAACCTGACCGTGCTTGGAGAGAACAACAAGCGGGCACTGCAACTCATGGACCGGGCCGGATGGCGTTGAACTTACGGAATTTTCTCCAGCATAGAGTATTTCCATTCCATTGGACAAGACTGAGTATTGCCAGGGTCAGTGATATTGCATATAGTACCATCGTGAACACTGTGATAGATACTAATGTGCTTGTTGCGGCGTTAAGATCAAATAAAGGCGCTTCGTACAGATTGTTGAGTTGGTTGCCCCGGGGTTGCTATACACTCAATGTTTCAGTGCCGCTATTTCTTGAACATGAAACAGCTCTGAAACGGGATGCCATGGTGCCCAATTTGAATAATGCCGTGATGCAGTCTTAGACTTTGTTCTGAGTAAATCTCGAATACGGAATATCTATTTTTTATGGAGGCCTTTTTTGAGAGATTCAAAAGACGACCACCTCCTGGAATTGGCTGTGGCATCCAACAGCAAGCACATTGTGACTTTTTATATCAGTGATTTCAGAGGTGTTGAAAAATTCGGTGTGAGAGCCGTTACCGTCCAAGAATATTTGAAATTGACAGGTATTATGAAATGAGCACATTAAGCCTTCGGCTCCCTGACTCTTTGCATGAGCAAGTTAAAGTACTTGCCAAGCAAGATGGCATATCGATAAACCAATTCATTTCTTCTGCTGTTGCAGAGAAGATGCCTGCCCTAATGACCGAGGAATATTTACGGGCACGTGCAAAGGCTGATAATGAAAGAGAGTTTTACAACGCACTTTCCAAAGTGCCGTCAACTGATCCGTCTGGGCAGGATGCATTATGATACTGATTTTGGCAGGGTCAATAATCGCAGTTTGCCTTGATACACGCTACATCATGAGACATTGGTGCATGAAGAGATGTCAGGTCCATTTCGCCTGCCGTGTTAAGTTTTTCCTGTAATTCTATTTGCCTGAATCGGGGTCGACCGACAATTCCATCAGCAAGGCCTGTAAGGAAAAACACGGGTTTATGCAATTAGGCAGACCAGCCAGATTGCCGGCAATCCGAAGGGCTTGTCCGCCACAGGCGCTGTTCTGGATCAGGATACAAGGGAATATTCAAACAACTTAGATTATCTCGGAACAGTCCGAGTGCAAACCAGCCTGCGGAGAATCCATGCAGATCGCCTATCGGAGCCTGAGAAAATTGCCACTTCCGAGTGGCTGGACGGTTACCGGAGCTGTCATGACCCTGATCCTCCTAGTGCCGATTGGGGCCATTTGTATTTACCTGTTTGCGCCGAGCGAGAATTGGAGTCATCTGGTTGATACGGTTCTGCTCGAGTATGTGGTCAACTCACTGTGGCTGATGCTCGGAGTAACTCTTGGTGCAGGCGGTATAGGTGTAACGACTGCATGGCTGACTAGCATGTGTCGTTTCCCGGGACGGGACCTGTTGTCCTGGCTGTTGCTGTTGCCCCTGGCCATGCCCGCCTACATCATCGCCTATACCTATACCGGGATGCTTGACGTCAGCGGGCCACTTCAGGGCTGGATACGTGAAGCATTCGGCCTCTCTTATGGTCAATACTGGTTCCCGGAAGTCCGCTCAATTGGCGGTGCCATCATCATGTTTTCACTGGTGTTGTATCCCTATGTCTATATGCTGGCCAGGGCCGCATTCATCGGCCAGTCCATTTGCGTGCTGGAGGTGAGCCGGACGCTGGGCTGCAATCGTTGGGTGAGTTTTTCGAAAGTGGCGGTACCGCTGGCAAGACCGGCGATCGTTGCGGGACTCTCGCTGGCGCTCATGGAGACCCTGGCGGATTTTGGCACTGTGCAGTATTTCGGAGTCAGCACCTTTACTACCGGCATCTATCGAACCTGGTTTGGAATGTTTGATGCAGTCGCGGCGACACAGCTGTCCGCTATCTTGCTGTTTTTTGTGTTTGGCCTGATCATGCTTGAGCGCTGGTCACGTCGCCGTGCACATTTTCACCATACCACGAACCGTTATCAGCGATTACCGGACATTCCGCTTACCCGGGGTGCCGCAGCGGTTGCCCTGATTGCTTGCGTATTTCCGTTATTGTTTGGCTTTATTGTGCCGACCGTGCAATTAATCATCTGGGCCCTGCAGACCTGGAACGTGATGCTGGATCACCGGTTTTTCGATCTGGTCTGGCATAGCTTTACTCTGGCGGCTGGTGCCGCTGTGGTTGCCCTGATACCGGCGCTGGTTCTGGCTTATGGCAATCGGATCAATCCTTCCAGGGCAATGCGGTTTTTTTCTCGCCTGTCGTCCATGGGCTATGCTATTCCGGGAACAGTGATTGCGGTCGGTGTGCTGATTCCGTTTGGCGCACTGGACAACATGATCAATGATTTCTCGAAGATACATTATGATATGACGGTAGGGTTGTTTTTCTCGGGCACCGTGTTTATCCTGTTGTTTGCCTATACCGTGCGTTTTCTTTCGGTTTCATTGCAGTCTGTTGAAGCCGGACTGGATAAGGTCAGGCCTTCCATGGATGATGCTGCACGATCCATGGGCAGTAATCGAACCACCGTGCTTCGTCATGTACATCTGCCTATCATCAAGGGCAGTCTGTTAACGGCTATCGTGATTGTGTTTGTGGATGTGATGAAGGAATTGCCTGCGACATTGATTCTTCGGCCCTTTGATTTCAACACTCTGGCGGTGCGGGCCTATGAACTGGCTTCTGATGAACGGCTGGCGGATTCTTCAACCGCTGCACTTGCGATAGTTGCGATAGGAATCATCCCGGTGATATTGTTAAGTCGCGCGATCAGTCGATCACGGGCAGGTGCTCGATAGGAGTGAACATGATGTCGAACAGTCATCTTGAAATCATCGATATCAAGATCAATCTTGGCGGCAAACGGGTCGTTGATACAGTCAGCCTGTCTCTCAACAAGGGGGAAATCGGTAGTTTACTGGGTCCGACCGGATGCGGAAAGACGTCATTGCTTCGGGCAGTTGCGGGTTTCGAGAAACCCGATCAAGGGCGCATCCTGATTCGAAAACAGGAGGTTTCAGGACCGAAGGAGCATCTGTCTCCAGAACGCCGAAATATCGGCATGGTGTTTCAGGACCTGGCATTGTTCCCACACCTCACGGTAGCGGGCAATGTGGGGTTTGGCATTCGGGACCGTGAAGCGGATGTCATCCGAAGACGGGTATCGCAACTACTGGAGATGGTCAACCTGGAATCCTATGCCGAGATGTATCCTCACGAGTTATCCGGTGGTCAGCAGCAACGGGTGGCACTAATCCGTGCAATCGCACCCGAGCCAGATGTATTGTTACTGGATGAACCCTTCAGTGGACAGGATATGGAACGACGCGAACAACTGGCCAGAGAGTTGCGTGAGGCCCTGCGTCAGACTGGGGTAACCGCTCTTTTGGTAACTCATGACCAAATGGAAGCGTTTGCATTTTCTGACCTGATGGGTGTCATGAGTCAGGGGAAACTCCTGCAGTGGGATACCGTATACAACCTCTATCACTGGCCCCGGGAACGATATGTGGCTGAATTCGTGGGCCGCGGTGTCTTTATTCAGGCAAAGGTTCTTGATGAACACCGACTCGAGACCGGGCTCGGTGTGATTACCGGCCATATGTCGACTTCCTATCCTGAAAACACCCCTGTCGATTTACTCATCAGACCAGATGATGTACGCTATGATCCCCAGGGCGAGGTAAAAGCTCATGTCGAGTCCAGTGCTTTTCGCGGAGCAGACCACTTGTACACGCTGGTCATCAAGGACGGATTTCGGGTGGTTTGCCACGTACCGAGCCATTACACCTTCGAACCGGGTAAGGAGATCAGTATCAGTCTGGATTTACAGCACCTGGTTGTATTTCCGAGCGTTCACAACTGAACGCATGTCGATCCCTCACAACCCGATAGGACACACCGGGACAGTAGCTGTCGCGCTGTGTCCCAATTGAGGTTTCATCAATTTCTGGGAAGCAGGTTATCCGGATCGTAAAGCCCCTTGCAACCGACGGCTGCAACCTGGGCTGTATAAGCTTCGCCAAGGTATTCGATCAGGAGTTCGCGGCCTTCGCTGGCATAATCAGCGGGCAGATAGCCCATCGCAATGTTCTTGCCGACCGAGGGGCCATACGCAATACTGGTTGTATAAGAACGACGTCCGAGACTGTCCACCGGGACCTCACGGGTTTCCGGGTCCAGAATCGGACAGGTTCCAACCGGATAGCGAGCAACGCCATTTGCATCAATGTTGTCGGTGATGATCAGGGTCGAGAGGTAGGAGATTTGCTGCGAGCGCTGGCTTTGCTCCGTATAGGCACTTTTGCCGATGAATTCAGCATCCTTGATACGGGGGCGGGCAAGTCCAGCCTCAAACAGGTTGTATTCGGTCAGCAAGTCGGCATTCTGTAGCCGGAAGCTCTTCTCGAGACGACGGCTGTTGGCGTAAGTCTCAATACCGACCGGTATTGCACCTTTATCGGAAATGAGATCCCACAAGGACAAGCCATAACTGAACGGGACATGCAGTTCCCAGCCTTGTTCACCCACATAGGAAATCCGGAACGCATGCACCGGAATGCCCTGCAAGGTGATGTGTTTGGTGGTCGCAAAGGCAAAGTTCTCGTGCTCCAGTTCATCAGGATAGTCGGCAACCGATTTCAGGATGTTTCGGGCTTCGGGTCCCCACAGGCCCAGACAGGCCAGATGATCACTTCGATCTTCGACAATGACGTTCAGATCAAGGTTTTCAGCCATGCGCTTCATCCAGATAAAATCACGATTACCGGCATCAGCCCCGTCAATTACACGGTAGTGATTTTCTCCGAGACGAAGCACGGTCAGGTCGGCACGAATGCCACCGCGCTTATCCAGAAAATGCGTGTAGATGCCCTTGCCTACCGGAGTCGTTCCACCCACCCTGGCCACACACAGATATTCCATCAGGCGCTCGGCATGCGTGCCGGTAATATCGTAAACCGCAAAATGCGAAAGGTTGATCATGCCCGCATGATCGGACATCGCAAGATGTTCGGCGTTTGACACCCGCCAGAAATGTCGATTGTCCCATTCGTTCTTGCGCACCGGCACCCGGTCTCCATACTTTTCGAGCAAGTGTTCGTTTGCGGCATAACCATGCGCGCGCTCCCAGCCCGCGAGTTCCATGAAATACCCGCCGAGTTCCTGTTCTCTTGCCCAGAAGGGGCTGCGGCGGAGTTGCCGCCCCTTGGTGTAGGGTTCCCGGTTATGCACAGCCGGATTGTAGATTTTGAAGGCTGATTCATAGCAGCGGCCATGAATGTATGGCAGGGTTTTCTGGACTGGATAGAAACGGGCGATGTCAATACTGTGGGTATCAATATCGGTTATCCCGTCAGTCATGAGGTCAGCGATAATCTTGCCGATTCCGGGCCCATCCTTGACCCATACCGCTTCGGCATACCACAGGCCCCGGGTTTGCGGTGATTCACCGACCGCAGGTCCGCCATCGGCAGTAACCTGTAATAGCCCATTGAATGAGCGTTTGCTGTCGAAACCGAGCTCGCCGAGGATCGGGGTCAGTTCCATGGCCCGCTCAAGTGGCTCAATCACCTGTTCTGGTTCCAGGTCTCGCTGTGAGGGGGAGAGTCGGGCTTCTTCCTTCTCCAGCAGGTTTTCCGGATGCACAAGGCGGGGATCTTTCTCTTCGTAGTATCCCCACTCAATCTGGCCGCCCTCGGGTGTAGCTGGATCTCCGGTATCTCTGAGATAGGCAGAATTGCCCTGATCGCGCAGCAACGGATAACCGATATCCTTGCCGGTACCCTCAAACTCCCGATAGGGTCCGAAAAAACACAGCGGATGATCGACCGGCATGATGGGCAAGTCTTCACCGGCCATTTTGGCGATAACCCGGCCCCAGAGACCGGCGCATACCACCACATGATCGGTACAGATGAACCCCTTGACGGTGTACACGCCCTGAATCCTGTCGTTTTCAATTTCGAGACCGGTGGCTGGATTATTGGCAAAGGCCTTGAGCTTTCCGGTTGCCACGGCCTGTTCAACGAGTTCGCCGACCACAGCCTGTGAGCGTGGAACCACGAGTCCGGCATCCGGGTCCCACATGGCACCTTGAATCATGTCTTCTTCAAGCAGCGGGAATTTCTGCTTGGCGGTTTTTGCGTCAATCATCTCGACACGTGTACCAAAGCTTTTTCCCGAGCCGACCTTCCTTTTCAGTTCTTCCATGCGTTCGGGGTCATCGTGTCGGGCAACTTCCAGTCCTCCGACCCGTGCGTAGTGCCCCAGTTTTTCGTAGTAGTCGACGCTGTACAGGGTGGTCCAGCAACTGGTCAGGTCATGCGAGGTCATGTAGCAAAAATCCGAAGCATGCGAAGTTGAACCAATATCAGTGGGGATCGAGGCTTTGTCGATGCCAACGATATTTTTCCAGCCTTTTCCGACCAGGTGGTGTGCGACCGAGGCTCCGACGATTCCGCCTTGTCCAATAATCACGACATCTGCTTCAGAAGGTAATTCCGCCATAAGTGATTTCCATGAGGTTTGTGTGGTTATCCGATCCCTGGCTATAGCAATACAGATAGATTCAGGTTGGGAAAGTATAATGGAAGTTGGCTTTCTTCAATGCCATGTCATTGGTCGAAAATTTGAGTGCTTGCTGGCTCTGAACGCACGAATATCAGCGAGTGGGCGACACATTCCGGGATTAACCAGAAAGCCGGAACAAGAGCCGTAATCCTGTTCTGGCATTTTCTGGTTCGGCGACAAATCCAGGACATGTGTTCTGACAGTTACAGGCGGCAAAGCCTCATATTCCCGGCCTCGAAAGCCATGATCTATAGTCGGCAAAGTATCGGCTCATGATTTCAGTTCTGGCATAGCCAGTCCCAATGTTTGTTTGTCAATATACCCCATCAGGCTCGGAATTCCAGGCTCATAGCTGAGCGTATCGCCCTTGTCAGGCGGTACCTGCCAGATATAGCCGAGCGACTCCAGCGTCTTTACGCTTTCCATTTTGCCAATCAGATGACAAATATCGAGAACGGGTATTGGCTTGTTATTGTTGGAAATGAAGGCTCGGGCCACCTTTCCTGCAATGTCCAATAACTTTCGGTCATTGAGCTCGGAGAACCGTTTTGCGTACATCTGATTTCTGCGTGCTATCACTTGTGGTTCTGCATTAATGACTACATCTCGATCAATGTTCATTTGCCCGCTATCCACCAGCTGCTCCATCAGGCACTTGCCCCAGAACTGGATGAAGAACGGATAGCAGTGCGCCTTGGCAGCCACTTTCTCGGCTAATCCTGTGGCAATCTGGATATCAAAAGCGCTAAGTGGCTTGACCAGGGCCTCGACAGATTCCTGCAGCGATAACCGCCCCAATGGAAATACTTGACCGCGGTCCCAGAAAGATGCTTCCGCCTGATCCAGGGTTCCAACCAGGCCTGGCGTACCAGCCAACACCAGGAAGAACGGAATCTTTTCTCGTCGCACTGTCTGGCTGGCATTTAGCAGGTCTTCTGCCGCTTGTCTGTTCAATCTATGTGCTTCGTCCACGATCAGAACCACAGGATTGGCAGTACATCGTTCCCTGATTGCGTCCTTTATGCCATCGGGACGCTGGATTTTCAGGTTTGCAGACCCTTCCACAACCCATACTCCTGCCTTGCCCTGTATATCCTGTACTGCCGGTGTTGCCGGTTTTCCTTCAGACCTGATCCAGTGCTCCAGTTTCTCCGATGTCCTTATTTCCGAGGGGGTGGCCCACAATACTTCAACGTCATTCGCGTATTCATTCCTCGTGTATTCCGAAAGTTTTTCCAGCAGGGATGTCTTGCCATTACCCCGTGGCCCGTAAACAATCATGTTCTGGTGCCCCCGATGCC
>VXPI01000058.1:11080-16835 GCA_009839585.1 Gammaproteobacteria bacterium | reverse complement strand
ATCGGGCATTGGTCATCCCAATAAGCTATATTTCCGGTTGCTATTAGTCAGGAACTGATTTTTGACATAGTTTGCAGACCTCCCAGGCAGAAGGGTCGCAATAGACGGCTCGGTAATCAGTAACCATGTGCCAGAATCGGCTTAACTGCCCCAAACACACATTGTCGAAGTTTGATCAACCAGTATCATATAACTGAAGAGTTTTTCGAGAATTTAACGATAACCAGTTTTTGAATATTTGGCAAAGATTGGGCTAAAATGGATGGATTAAGGACATAGATTTTTCAAGTCTGAAATTACGGCCCATCAGATTTATCGTGATGGATAATTGAGGGGGCTATTGATCAACCGTGCGACCTCTCAACCGCACCAGAAGCACAGAAACCCATGAAAATCATCACTGCAATAATCAAGCCGTTCAAGTTGGATGACGTACGGGATGCACTATCCGATATCAATATCCAGGGGATGACCGTGACCGAGGTCAAGGGGTTTGGCCGACAAAAAGGCAATACCGAACTATATCGTGGTGCTGAATACACCATCGATTTCATTCCCAAAGTCAAACTTGAAATTGCCGTTGCTGAGGAGCAGCTTGACGAGACTATCGATGCGATCTCGGATGCGGCACGCACAGGCAATCTTGGCGATGGAAAAATCTTCGTAACCAATCTCGACACTGCAGTGCGCATCCGGACTGGAGAACTGAATGATCAGGCCCTTTGAGGGTGAGCAAGGTTCAAGTGGCCCCATACTGGTCCCGGTAGTTATTCATGGCCTCAAGATGTCTCTTTAGGGATTGGTCAGATTCAATATAGCTTACCAGATCGTCGAGCTTGACTAGTGACAGGACCGGCACATTGAGCCTGTCTCTTAGGGCTTGAACCGTTGACAAGGATGCATTCCCCGCTTTTTCCTGCCTGTCCAAAACCGTGACAATGGCGTATAAGGCTGCACCGGCCTGTTCGATCACTTCAAGTGACTCATAGACAGAAGTCCCGGCAGTGACTACGTCATCAAGAATCACAACATGACCACGGATGGGTGCTCCGACCGTGTTTCCTCCTTCTCCATGATTTTTGGCTTCCTTCCGGTTGTAGGCATACTTGATCTCTGTACCGGAGTGCCCTGAGATGTTTATTGCGGTAGCCGCGGCAATCGGGATACCTTTGTATGCGGGGCCAAACAGCATGAAATCAGTGCCAAGTTCCCTGATTATCAGTGAACCGAGATGTGCTGCCAGCTGACCGAGCAAATACCCATTCGAGAATTTCCCGGCATTGAAAAAATAGGGACTGATGCGTCCCGATTTCAAGGTGAAATCACCAAAAACCAGAATTTCGTTTGCAATACAAAGCTTGATGAATTGAGACTGGTCCTGGTTCACACTACCTTAAACGAGAAATAGGTTATCATTGAATGCTGTCAACAGATCCGAAATGCATATGCCCGGTGATAGGATCCCGGTTCGCTATTTTGACAGGAAATAGATACGAGTGGCAAGAGTCTGTGCTTGAAATGAGTGTATCTTCAATCCGAACCATTCTTCCAGTTGTCATGCTTAACCCATGACAACACCTCCGATCAATCCGGACTAATTTATGGCTTTCGTCAATGGCATCCCTGCAAGTGGTGTGATGAACAACTGGGTTTCGGCGGTTCGGACGTTTTTGCATCCCAGAGTCATCACCATGTTGTTTCTGGGTTTTTCGGCTGGGTTGCCGTTGATGTTGATATTCTCCTCGTTGTCCCTTTGGCTCAGAGAGGCAGGTATTGAGCGCTCGGTGGTTACCTTTTTCAGCTGGGCTGCTCTTGGTTACTCTTTTAAATTCGTTTGGGCCCCACTTGCTGACAGTTTGTCCTTGCCCTATCTGACCAGAACATTAGGTCGACGTCGGGCCTGGATCCTGTTGGCACAGATTTCAGTGGTAATCGCTATTTTGCTGATGTCTTTTATCGACCCGGCAAGTGGAAGTCATAATCTGGTGTATCTTGCTCTTGCGGCTGTGATACTCGGGTTCTCTTCAGCAACCCAGGATATTGTGATTGATGCTTATCGCATTGAATCCGCGAAACCAGAACTACAGGCGATGATGTCGTCATCCTATATTGTCGGCTATCGAATCGGTATGCTGGTCACCGGTGCAGGCTCCTTGTATCTGGCAAGTGCCCTGGGAAGTACCACCGAAAACTATTCCTATGGCGCATGGAGCGCAACCTATCAGATGATGGCGGCATGCATGGGGATTGGTATTGCCACGACATTGCTAATCAAGGAACCTGGGGTATCGGAGGAAGTCAAGCAACATGGGACCCGACAACATGTCCAGATTCTGGTTTTGTTTGGCATTTGTGTGTCCTCGTTCATCGCAGCGTACCTGTTGACAGCAGAAATAGCCACGACCATGAAAACATGGTTCAGGGGTCTGACCGGCAATACAGCGCTTGCCGGAGTTATGGTAGGTTTTGTACGCTTGCTGATGGCTTCAGCGGGGGCACTGCTCATGGGCAAGCTACTGATCTCCTTGCGGATCGTGCCGAGAGAGATCATGCAATCATTGTATTTTGATCCCGTCGCGGATTTTTTCAGGCGCTATGGGGTTCGATTTGCATTGATCCTGCTGGCGTTAATTGGCTGTTACCGCATTTCGGATATTGTGCTTGGGGTAATTTCGAATGTGTTTTATCAGGATCTGGGGTTTAGCAAGACGGATATCGCCAATGCCTCCAAGCTTTTTGGTCTGTGGATGACTCTGATTGGCGGTTTTCTCGGTGGACTGCTGGCGGTCCGTGCCGGGATATTGAAGATCCTGTTCCTTGGTGCTGTCTTGTCGGCCGCCACCAACCTGTTGTTCATCCTGCTGGCAAAGACAGGGCAGAGTCTGATGATGCTCTATGCGGTAATCATGGCGGATAACTTGAGCGCAGGTTTGGCAAGTGCAGCTTTTGTTGCCTTTCTCTCGTCGTTAACCAATGTGCGGTTCTCGGCCATGCAATATGCGATTTTTACCTCATTCATGTTTATGTTCCCCAAGATACTTGGGGGATATTCAGGCAGTATGGTCGACACGATCGGCTATGATAACTTCTTCCTCGTTACCGCATTCATCGGGTTGCCGGTATTGGTCCTGATCTGGTGGATTGCCAGACAGCCAGACCGGACCTGAAACTTCCGGGATTCCAGTTGACAATCCTGGATGGTTCATAAGCGGTGTCGATTGGATTGGTTTCTAAATCGTATCACGGAATGATGAATCCATTGGCGGCAGTGAATTCCCTGTGTCATTTACATGGAAGGATTTTTACTCTGGTCTTTAACCTGGAAGAAATCGATTATCAGGTCAGTTGGAGTAATGTCCAAGCCACTTCCTGCCATTTGCCGGCCTAGGATTCCACCTCAATGATTGATCCCTGGTGATAGGGTACCGAAGATATCGCCAGTCAATGGCATCCGAGAGCACCCTGGGACGCAATACGCCAAAACACTTCCCATCAGCTCTCACACTTTGGTGGTGAATGCCGAAGCTGTCAGAATCCCGCAATGCATGGCCGAGCTGCTGTCCTGCCTGTAATCATCGGGATGGTAGATGGCGTGTCCAGTCAGTTTTCGCACGTCATGCAAAATGGCGGGTCCCAATTGAGCACGGATGACACGCATCTGCTGGGTGATTTTATCTACTCTAGATTCTCGCAGGAATCAATGGAATGGAAAACACGGAAATCGGTGTACTGGGGAAATTTCGGCATATAGATGCCGCCTAGCTGCTAAATCCGGGGGGAAACAGGCTGGGTCTATTCCCATTCAAGGGCCAGGAGTTTGCCCTTCACCAATGCAATCGGAAACAGGGTCGTGAATACCGGTGCTACCAGGCAATTGGCTGACGATATTCTGGATATGAATTTGAGTGGGATTTCAGGGTGAATGGAAGCAGAGCGGGTTTATGGTGTATTGATTCAATCGAATTCAACTGAACATCAATAGGCGTCCAAAATCCCCAATTGGTGCGACCACCAGCCTCAAAATCAGGTTTAGCACGAAAAATGCAATAATCGGTGAAAGGTCAAGTCCGCCAAATGTAGGCATGATATTGCGAATGGGGCGCAACACCGGCTGGCTGATCTGTACTGCCAGATACAGCACTGGATGATAAGAGCGCATGAACCAACTCATGATTGCGGCCACAAGAATCGCAATGATTACGATCCAGACCAGGGTTGACAGAATATCACTCAATGCCAAAAGTGCAATCGCAGCAATGTTAAGGGGATAGCCTGAAACACTCATTACCAGGGCGAGTTGAACCATGGAGACTGTCAAGGCAAACACGAAACAAGCCATGTCAACTCCGAACATTTGCGGAATGGTCTTGCGAAATACACCAAGCGGTACCTCGGTGAAGCGTATGATCACCACGGATAGAGGGTTCCTGTGATCTGCACCGCAATACTGAAAAACCAGTCTCAGTAATATGACAAGCACGTACAAACCCAGGATCGTTTCGATGAGGAAACCAAGAGAGTTCTGGATATATGGCATGCTTATTCCTCTCCGAGTTCGGAGGCGAGTTCTCTAGAGCGGGCAATCGCCGCAGAGATGGCGTCCTCAAAGACTGCTTCAATCCTTGAATTCTCCATAAAGTTCAAGGCAGCTTCAGTGGTTCCTCTTTTGGAAGTTACCTGCTTTCGAAGCTCACCTGCAGACAGGTCACTGTCCTTGGCAAGTTGAGTCGCTCCAAGTGCGGTCTGCAAGACCAGGTTTTTTGATAGTTCCGGATCCAGTCCATTTTTTTGGGCGGCATTGATCATGATTTCAATAATGCGAAAAAAGTAAGCTGGGCCACTACCGGAAATACCGGTCACCGCATCGAGAAGATCTTCATTTTCAACCCAGGCTATCTCTCCCACAGCCTGCATGATGTTCTGGGCCATGTTCTTTTGGGAAAGCCGGACATTCTGGCCGGCAAACAGGACCGAAGCACCGTAGCCAATCAGGGCTGGGGTGTTTGGCATTACACGAATCAACGGAATGTCGCAGTCCGCCCAGCGCATGATGTCCCTGGTTCTGATGCCAGCTGCTATCGAGATCAGAAGTTGCGATGAAGGCTTGAGGTAATGGTGCAGCGATATCAGTACTTGTTTCATATTCTGTGGCTTGATGGCAGTGATGATGACATCGGCAGCATCAATACACGTAAGATTGTCCTCTGTCACCGTGACCGGAAAATTCCTGGACAGTGCTTCTCGTTGCTGTGCATCAGGGTCGGAGACCCGAATCCGGTCAGGACCATAACCGTTAGCCAGCAAACCGCCGACCATACTGCGAGCCATGCTGCCTCCACCCACAAATGCAAGCCTGCTGTTCATCATTGGATTCGTGACTGATTCCTAGGTGTTCGGGGTCCAAATATCGCCGTTCCTACACGCACCATGGTGGCACCTTCATGAATCGCGGCCGCCATGTCGTTGGTCATGCCCATGGATAGCTGATCCATGTTCGGATAACATGCTTGATAACTCTCGAGCAATTCGCGTAGTTCACGAAACACCTTGCGCTGCAGATCAAAGCTGCCTTCAGGACGAGGTATGATCATGAGGCCCCTGAATTCGAGATTGGGCAGCGAATCAATCAATTCGGCCAGATTGCCCAGTTCGTCAACCTGAATCCCCGACTTGCCGGGTTCATTTTGCAGATTGACTTGAATCAGGGATTGCAGGGCTTTTGGCTGATTGCGAAATGAATCCAGTCGCTTGGCAG
>VXPI01000058.1:0-11070 GCA_009839585.1 Gammaproteobacteria bacterium | reverse complement strand
CTGCTTTGTATATTGCCGATAAAGTGCCAGCAAAGGGGATGCGGGAGAGGTTCCCTGTCTAGTAGTGTCTTCACGGATTGAATTTTTTCCAGGCTTTCCTGTACATAATTCTCGGCAAAATCTGTCTGGCCCAGTCGGGCAAGTTCAACTACGGCTTCGGCCGGATGCTGTTTACTGACTGCAATCAATCTGGCTGATCCTTCGGGTCTTTTACTGCATTGAACCTGATCACGAATCCGGTCAAGGGTGTGTTTGTATCGGGATGCCGAATCACCATAGTTTCCCTGAACAGGGTTCCGGGTTGAATGAGTCTTCACTGTCATAAGGATTATTTTATCATTTACGGTATAATGTAATGGGCGATTTCATGTAACTTGTCTATAATGACACTATACTAATGTAGACATGTCGTAAATTAGGATTGTTGAGATGAGTCAGATTTCTGAAATATTGGCCAACAAACCCGAGGCGATCTGGAGCGTGACCTCAGGGCAGTCTGTTTATGATGCGATAAAGGTGATGTCTGAACAAGGTATTGGCGCTGTGCTGGTGATGGAAGGTGAGAAAATTACTGGCATATTAAGCGAACGAGACTGTGCTCGTAAAGTTGTGCTTGAGTGTCGTTCAGCAAAAGATGTACGAGTAGGTGAAATCATGACCAGCAACGTATTCACCACGACCCAGGACAAATCCATTAGTGAATGCATGTCAATGATGACGGATAAACATTTTCGTCATCTGCCGATTGTTGAAGATGACAAGGTTGTAGGCATGATTTCAATCGGTGACCTGGTTCGTGCCATGATCAGTGAATACAAGTACACTATTGAGCAGTTGGAACATTACATAGCGGGTTGAAACGGATCCGATTTTTGTCAAACAGCACGAATTCACGAACCAGAGAGCAACAGAAAATGCTGTTTCCAAATGAGAATACTTGTCACTTGCGGTTATTTCCGGTTTGAAAGCAGTTGCTCTAATCATATTGAATCGGCTGGCGTTGGGGGTTGTTACCCTATTTGCAGTTTCAGTCCTGATTTTTGCTGCGGTAAACATATTGCCCGGTGATTTTGCACAGGCCATTTTGGGTCAGGGGGCGACAGAAGAGGCCGTGGAAGCCATTCGTGAGGATCTCGGGCTTAACAAGAATGCTATAGTTCGCTATGCCGATTGGCTGGGCGGAATCCTGAAGGGGGATTTTGGAGTCAGTTTCGCACAGGCCAATTTTTCATCCTTTGCCGGCGAAGATGCGTCGAAAGGCGGAATTGGTTCCGTGGCTGCCCAGCTCGAGCCCAGATTCAAGAACACGCTGTTCCTGGCAGGTGTTGCCGCCATTATTGCAGTCCCGCTTTCTCTGGTTCTGGGCATTATGGCTGCGCTGTATCGAAATTCCGTTTTTGACCGGTTTGTCAATATCAGCACATTGACCTCAATTTCATCGCCCGAGTTTTTTCTGGCTTATGTCCTGATTCTTTTTCTGTCGGTTCTGAATCCGCTTCTCCCATCCCTGTCCAATATCTATGTTGAGATGACGTTTGCTGATCGCCTGCACAAGACGCTCTTGCCGGCCCTGACCCTGACATTGGTGGTTATGGCGCACATGATGCGCATGACCAGGGCGGCAATCATCAACTTGCTGGCCAGCCCGTATATCGAGATGGCCCGTCTGAAAGGGATCAAGCCTGCTCGAGTGATCGTATTCCATGCGTTGCCGAATGCCCTGGCTCCGATTATCAATGTCATTGCATTGAACCTTGCCTATCTGGTGACCGGGGTTGTGGTAGTTGAAGTGGTATTCGTATATCCGGGGATCGGTCAGCTGTTTGTGGACAGCGTAAAAATAAGGGATATACCGGTAGTCCAGGCATGCTGTCTGGTGTTTGCTGCGGCCTATATCCTGCTGAATCTGACTGCGGATATTTTCTCGATTCTGTCGAATCCGCGATTGAGGCATCCGAAGTAACGGCATGGACGCCTTCCTCTGGTATCTATCTTGGGCGGTTGCGATTGGCATCTTTGGATGGGTATTTCGATTTGTTGGCCAAAAAGTCCAGTGGCCTTCCGACAAGCTGAATGTGTATTTCCGGGACATGCCGCTTATGGTTGGCATCGGGTTCGTTTTTGGCTTGGTGATTCTGTATGTCGTGTTTCACTATTATTTCATCGACAAGTCGACTTTCTTCCGATGGGCTGTCCAGGGGTTTGTGATTTTTGCCATTACGTCCTGGCTATTTCTTGCTTTGGGAAAGCATGTTGGCACACAGGCTACTCGCAAGGTTTTCCGGCAAATGCCCCTGACTGCCGCTTTCGGCATTCTGATTATCATCATCTACGCCATCATGTCGATCTTTGCCGGAGTTATCGCCCCTTACGGTCAGGAGGAGATATTTGAAAAGATAAATGTCTTGCCCGGCGGTGATCCGGCCCTTGGCGGTGATCCGAGATTCCCGTTGGGAACGGATCAATTGGGCAGGGACTTGCTTTCCCGCCTAATTTACGGTGGGCAAAATACGGTCGGTATTGCTTTTGTTACCACCATTCTGGCGTTTCTGATCGGGACAACGTTCGGGTTTTTAGCCGCGACCCTGAGCGGTTGGTTTGATCAGGCAGTATCCCGGGTTGTTGATGCCTTGATGGCGATTCCTCAACTGATTTTTGCGCTTTTGTTGCTGACCATTGCAACAGCCTGGGCTGGTTCAAACAAGGAATTGATTACAGTTTACATGATCGTGATTATTGCGGTTCTGGACAGTACGCGAGTATTTCGTTTGGCTCGGGCAGTCGGGTTCAATATCGTTGTCATGGACTATATTGAGGCGGCCAAGTTAAGGGGAGAAAATCTGTCCTACCTGATTTTCCGCGAAATCCTGCCCAATGCCTATGCCCCCTTGCTTGCAGAATTTGGCTTGCGATTCTGTTTTGTGTTTTTGACCATTGCCGCCCTGTCGTTTCTTGGGATCGGCATCCAGCCACCGCTCGCCGACTGGGGCACCATGGTGAGAGATCTGGCACAGTTCATCAACTTCGCACAGTTCAGTCCTCATACTGCAGCGTTGCCGCTTATGGCAGCGGGTGCCATTGCCTTGTTGACCGTAGCGGTTAATTTTGTAGTTGACTGGATGCTTCACAAATCATCCGGACTTAAGGACTGACTCATGAATACCGGTCAGCTACTGGTCAAAATCGAAAAGATCGTTATCCAGGGGCGATCGGATGAACAATGGCTGCCGATTATAAACAGTGTTGACCTGCATCTGAATCGTGGTGAAGTGCTGGGCCTGATTGGCGAGTCAGGGGCCGGAAAATCTACATTAGGTCTTGCAGCCATGGGTTTTGCGCGTGATGGCTGTCGTATTGTCAGTGGTACAGTCGAGTTTGATGGCATTGACCTGATTTCTGCAGACGCCCAGACCAAGCGTTCCTTGCTGGGTAGCCGGATTGCCTATGTTGCCCAGTCTGCCGCTGCAAGTTTTAACCCCGCGCACAAGATCATCAACCAGCACACGGAAGCCCCGATTCAGCATGGAATATCCAGTCGTCCGGAATCGGAAAAAGATGCAATTGAACTTTATCGCCGCTTGCGCCTGCCGACTCCGGACGAGATTGGATTCCGATATCCTCATCAGGTCTCTGGCGGACAGCTGCAACGGGCCATGACAGCCATGGCAATGTCCTGTAGGCCGGACCTGATTATCTTTGACGAACCGACCACCGCGCTGGATGTAACTACCCAGATTGAAGTATTGGCCGCAATCCGCGATATCGTGAAGCAATTCAATACTGCTGCCATCTACATCACGCATGATCTTGCGGTGGTTGCCCAAATGGCAGACCGCATCAAGGTTTTGCTAAAGGGTGATGAAGTCGAGGAATCGGGCACGGATTCGATGCTCAAGGATCCCAAGGAGGACTATACCAAGTCATTATGGGCAGTTCGAAGCTTCACCCGCGAAGAAAAGCCGTTGGCGTCCAAGGAGGAAATGCCAGTTGTGCGGGTGCGCAATGTTACTGCCGCCTATGCAAAAATTCCGGTATTGCACGATGTCTCGTTTGATATCCATGCGAGCCGCACAGTCGCTGTGGTGGGTGAGTCGGGATCCGGCAAATCGACTGTTGCCCGTTGTATCACCGGCCTGTTAAAACCATCTCAAGGATCTATTGAGTTTGATGGTGTTCCACTGCCGGCTGATTACCGGCAACGAACTGTCGAACAGTTAAAACAGGCGCAAATGATCTATCAGATGGCGGATACGGCATTGAATCCACGCAAGCGGATTCGCGAAATTATTGGCCGTCCCGTGGAATTTTATCTGGGTTTGCGAGGCAGGAAAAAGGAGGAGCGGGTGAGGGAACTTCTGGACCAGATTGAACTGGATCCGGACCAATTCATTGATCGCCTGCCTTCGGAACTGTCGGGTGGGCAGAAACAGAGAATTGGGATTGCCCGGGCACTTGCTGCCGACCCAAAGTTCATCATCTGTGATGAGGTTACTTCGGCGTTGGATCAGCTGGTTGCCGAAGGTATTCTTAAATTGCTGGCTCGTCTTCAGGACTCGCTGGGCCTCGCCTACATGTTCATCACCCACGATCTGGCTACGGTTCGGGCTATTTCAGATGAGGTAGTGGTGATGAAGGACGGTCGGGTTGTAGAAGCTGGCGGCAAGACCGCGATGTTTACCCCTCCCCACCATGAATATACCAGTTTGTTGTTGAGTTCAGTGCCGGAGATGGACCCGAACTGGCTTACTGAATTGCTGGAACAGCGGGGCGTGGACAATATCGGCGATGCAGCAATTGACCGCATGAACCAAGCATAACGAATAAAAATCGATTATGATTGAGTATTGTTTATTTAATTTTTTGACAAGAGGAACAAAACAGAATGAATATAACAAGACGTGATGTGTTGAAAGCCGGGGCGGCAGCTACCGCGCTGACCATGGTGCCGGCTATCTCGACACAGGCAATGCCAAAAAAAGGGGGAAGACTCAGACTGGGCTTGGATGGTGCAAATACCTCCGATAGCTGGGATTCAAGGACTCATTCCGATATCTTCATGATTCTGTCCGGTCATGGAACGGTTTTTGACTGTCTTACCCGGGTTACTTCTGAAGGTCAGCTCGTTGGTGAGCTTGCTTCTGACTGGTCATCGGATGATGCCAAAACCTGGGTGTTCAACCTGCGCAAGGGCGCTACGTTCCATAATGGAAAATCTTTTGGTGCCGATGATGTAATCGAGTCCATGCAACTGCATGTTGCGGAAGGAGCCAAATCAGCAGCCCAGCCGATCGTGGCCAATGTTTCCGAAATGAAGAAAATGAACGAGCATCAAGTGATGTTCACGCTGGAAAAAGCGAATGCGGACTTTCCGTATCTGATGTCGGATTACCATATCTGCATCTTTCCAGCGGGTCAGATTCCCGAAGCAATGGCTAACGGTATTGGTACCGGGCTGTATCAGGTTGAATCGTTCGACCCGGGTGTACGTCTGGTAACCAGTCGTTATGCGAATCATTACAAGGGAGATGAATATGGACACTTTGATGAAGTCGAAGTGATTGCCATCAATGACAGTGCTGCACGGATGAATGCCTTGATGACCGGTCAGGTTGATGCGGTGAATCGGGTGGACTTCAATACCGAACCGTTGCTACGGGCAAATCCCAACATTGATATTTTCGAGGCTGTTGGCAACCAGCACTATACCTTTGCCATGCTGAGTCAGACATCGCCTTTTGATGATCTCAACGTTCGTCAGGCCCTGAAGTATGGAATCAATCGACAGGAAATGGTCGACAAGATTCTGCAGGGTCATGGCCAGGTGGGAAATGATCATCCCATTGGACCCGGCAATCAGTATCACTATAGTGACCTGAAGCAGACGGAATACGATCCGGAAAGGGCAAAAAGCCTGCTGGCCAAATCTGGCTTGAGCGAATTGAATGTCGACATCAGTGTTTCAGAGGCCGGATTCCCAGGTGCGACCAATGCGGGCCAGCTGTATCAGGCTTCGGCGAAAGCTGGTGGCATCAATCTCAACGTCGTTCAGGAACCGTCCGATGGCTATTGGTCCAATGTCTGGCTCAAGAAGCCATTTGTGGCGGTTTACTGGTCTGGTCGTGCTACTGAAGACTGGATGTTCTCAACGGCTTACGAGGCAGGCGTTCCATGGAATGATTCACAATGGGATCATCCACGTTTCCAGGAGCTGCTATACGCGGGCCGTGTTGAACTCGATTCAGACAAACGCAGGCAAATTTACCATGAAATGCAGATGATCCTGAATGTTGAGGGTGGCGTCATCGTACCGATGTTTGCAAGTTATGTTGGTGCTTCGAGCAGCAAGCTGGCCAGCACTGGCGCAATCGGAAAATCCTGGATGATGGATAACGCAAGAATGGCCGAGAACTGGTGGTTCGCATAAGGTCCTGAACGGAACCTCTCAAGGCCGGCGCGAGTACGATATTCCCGCCGGCCTTGCTTTTTTGCGAACGGCTCAAGTGAGCGACTATTTGACCCGGGCAGAGTACGGTTGCCCTAGCCCGGGGGTACATTCCCGGTCAATTCAGGATATCAGGTAGTCGAAATCACTCAGGACGTCGATATGCTTCATGGGGCATGCCTTTGGAAAGCACAACCTGCCACAACTGCAGGTCGCGCGCTCGAAATGCCCCGGCACAGACCTGCAGGTAATAGCTCCACATTCGGTAGAAGCGCTGTTCGGCAGGGCCGGTTATGCGGGGCAGGAAATATCGCTTGAAATTGTCGTGCCAGGACATCAGTGTGCGGTCATAATCCGGCCCGAAATTATGCACATCCTCGATCAGAAAACAGGATTCAGCAGCTTTGGCAATCAGTTTTAGGGAGGGTAGTTCGCCATTCGGAAAAATATACTTCCCAACCCAGGGATCGACTCCCGGCAACGAACTGTTCTTGCCGATCGTATGCAACAGAAACAGTCCCTCTTCATGAAGGCAGTTGTGTGCAACGTTCATGTAGGTTCGGTAGTTTTTATGACCCACATGTTCGAACATGCCGAGTGAAATTACTGCGTCAAACTTTTCATTGATTTTCCGGTAATCCTGGAATCGCAAGTCAACCGGCAGCCCCTTGCACATTTCCATGCCCAGCTTGACCTGCTCCCTTGAAATCGTAACTCCAACCACTTTCGCCCCGTAATTCTCGGCTGCGAACTTTGCGAAACTGCCCCAGCCGCAACCAATATCCAGCACCCGCATACCGGGTTTTAGAAAAATCTTCTTGCAAACCAGGTCCAGCTTGTCCTGCTGTGCATCATCCAGATTGTCCGAGCGGGCCCAGTAACCGCAGGTATAGACCATTCTCTGGTCCAGCATGCCCTGATACAGTTCGTTACCCACATCATAGTGCTGCTTGCCGACCTGGACGGCCCGCGACTCTTTTTGCAGGTTAAACAGGGTAGCCCGCAACCTCGATAGCAGGTCTATGGTAAAACGCTTGCTTTTGTTTGACGGCAAACGAAGTATGCGGTTTACCAGTTCATCAACTTGCTGACATTCCCACCAGCCATCAACATAGCTGTCCCCAAGACCTAGCGAGCCATGTAGCAGAACCCGCCTGAAAAAATCCGAATTGTTGATCTGTGGGTCCCACGGCCTGGAGCCATTTATCTGGACATCTGCCTTCTCAAGCAAGGGGCCGAACCGCTTTAAGGCGATATGTTCCACTCTTGATTTACTTTCTACTGAGTTTCTGATCAGCGATTCAGGCATGATGGCTCAATATGGTTACCAAATTCACCTCTTGGCACTATAACCTGCATGATAACATTTTTTCTGAGAATCCCGAATTGATGCTCAATGTGCTTCTTTCCAGTTAGCCCCCACGCCCACATCCACCACCAGCGGTACGTTCAACTCGGCGATATGACACATGATTTCCCTAACCTTGTTGGTGATTTCATCCACTTCATGGCGCGGCACCTCAAAAACCAGTTCATCATGGACCTGCATGATCATCATTGTTTTTAGATTGGGCTGGGAACTGATCCACCTGTCAATTTCAATCATGGCCAACTTGATTAAATCTGCAGCCGTGCCTTGCATTGGAGCATTAATGGCGGTTCGTTCGGCATATTGTCTGACGGATTGGTTTTTTGCATGGATGTCCGGAAGATTCAATCGCCGCCCGAACAACGTGCCTACAAATCCCTTGCTGCGGGCATTTTCTTTTGACTTTTCCATGTACTCGAGAACCCCGGGATAGCGTTCAAAGTAGATATCGATATAGTTTTTGGCTACCCCTTGATTAATGTGCAGTTGTCGGGCGAGACCAAAGGCGGTCATGCCATAAATCAAGCCAAAGTTAATGGCTTTGGCGCGCCGCCGTTGCTCGGCATCAACCAGCTCCGGCTTGACTGAAAACACCTCGGCTGCGGTTCTGGTATGCACATCAGCTCCGTCATGAAATGCAGAGACCAGGCCTTGGTCACCAGATAGATGAGCCATTATCCTGAGCTCGATTTGCGAATAGTCCGCCGACAGGATCAAGTTACCCGGTTCGGCAATGAACGCTTCCCGAATCCGTCGGCCCTCCTTGCTACGCACCGGTATATTTTGCAGGTTTGGGTCTGAAGAAGATAGTCGACCGGTTGAAGCGACTGCTTGATGGTATGACGTATGAATGCGCCCGGTTTGCGGATTGATCAGGGTTGGCAGTTTATCGGTATAGGTGCTCTTCAGTTTGGCCAGTCCGCGATATTCCAGAATAACCTCGGGCAATTCAAAGTCTGCGGCCAGGTCCTGCAATACCGATTCGGCGGTTGAAGGCTGTCCCTTTGGGGTTTTCTTGATGACCGGAAGCTGCAGGTCGGTAAACAGGATTTCCTGGATCTGGGAAGGAGAGTTCATATTGAATGGCTTCCCGACCATTTCATGGGCATGACTCTCGAGTTCGACCAGCTTGTCGGCAATTTCCCGTGATTGTCTGTGTAGCATGTCCGCATCCACTTTTACGCCATTGGACTCGGTCTTGACCAGGACGTCCAGAAGCGGCATCTCAATACTTGTGAAAACCTTGTTGAGGCCTTCGTGCTGTTGTATCTTTTCACTCAGAAGATGATGAAGCTGGAGGGCAATGTCGGCATCCTCTGCAGCATAATGGCTGGCAGTATCCAGTGGTATTTGATCGAAGGTCAGCTGGTTTTTACCGGTGCCGGCAATATCCTTGAATTTCACCGTGTCCTTGTTGAGGTGCTTCTTCGCCAGCGTATCAAGGTCATGTCGGGAACTGCCGGCATCCAGCACATAGGACATCAGCATGGTGTCATGGGTAACACCCCGGACCGTAATGCCGTAGCGACGCAGAACCTCGATATCGAATTTAAGATTTTGTCCTGTTTTCGCTTGCTTCGGATCTTCAAGAACCTGTTTCAGTTTAGACAAGGCGGGCTTCATCGGGAGTTGGTCAGGCACACCCACATACGAATGAATCAACGGAAGATAAGCAGCGTTGCCGGGTTCAACCGAAAATGACAGTCCAACCAGTTCAGCCTGATGCGGATCGAGCGAAGTGGTTTCCGTGTCAAGCGCAATAATGCTGCTTGCGGCAAGTTCGGAAATCCATTGATCAAGGTCCTTTTCATCGAGTATGGTCGCATAGCCTGATGCCTCGGCCTGTTTGTCAGCCTGTCCATTTTTGGATCCGGACCCACCAGCGATTTCGCCAGTCAAGGTGCGGAATTCCAGATCCTCAAAGTATTCTTTCAGGTTGCCCTGTTCTGGTTCACATACGGTTAAATCCTCAGGTCGTAGCGATAGTTCAACATCACAGTCAATGGTCACAAGTTCCAAAAAGAGATCCATCTGCTCAAGATTATTACGCAGGTTTTCCCCAACTTTGCCGGTAATTGTTTCGGCCTGCGCCTTGATTTCATTGAGGTCGCCGAATTGATCAAGCCATTTCAGAGCAGTTTTCCCTCCAACCCCGGGTATCCCGGGAATGTTGTCGGATTGATCGCCAGCCAGAGCCAGATAATCAGTAATTAATTCCGGCGGGATACCAAATTTTTCCTTGACGCCGGATACATCCATACGTGTATTATTCCTTGTATCGACCATATGGATATCATCGCTGATGAGTTGCGCCAGATCCTTGTCGCTGCTGATAATCTCGACGAAAAAGCCCTGCTGATGGCCCTGAATCGCCAGAGTGCCTATTACATCATCCGCCTCAACACCCGGCACTGAAAGCATCTTGAGTCCCATAGCGGGGATGATGCGCTCCAGATACTCTTTCTGATATATGAGATCATCCGGCATTGCGTCCCGAGTTGCCTTGTAAGGTGGATACCTCTCGTGTCGGAAGGTTTTTCCCTTGGCATCCATGACCACGGCCATATACCGTGTTTTGCCATCCTTGAGAAGGTTTTTCAGCATGTTGATCATGCCAAAGATGGCCTGAGTTGTTCGCCCATCGGAAGTGGTGAGTGGCTCTCTTCCCAATGCATGATAAGCACGATAGAGCAAATTAGACCCATCCACAAGAACGAGTTTCTTTTGAGAGGAGTCAGGCAACATTCACACCATTATAGTCTCTGTATCGAGCCGATTGTTCGCTGGGTCTTGGCACGGAATGTTCCTGTATCTGTGAGGTCATGTATTGTAAACCATGCTTTTGCTGGCCTGGATTTGTAGATGGCGGGTTCATTGCAATGATGCCGTTGACCAGCGCGAAAATTCGGGTGAATAGAGTTTAGATTGGAGCATGGACTGAAAAGCCGGTAGTTCACGCCATCAGCAGTATCAGGAGAAGCTGCCAGGGTTTCCGAAAAACCGCATTGATTATGGACTACAATCTTACTATATCTTCAGCTGGCGCAGGGTCGTCATGGGTAAATTGAAAGTAATGAATTCAGTAGAAAAAACGTTCGGCCGGGGGATAGTGATGTTTGCATTTGTCATGCTGGCTATTCCGGCTTCCGGGTTCTCGCATGAGATTCCCAAAACCGAGGAAACAGAAGAATTGCTCTTAAAAGAGTCATCATCTTCCGGGCAGACGGAGGAAGAGTCTGGGCAAAGAACCATTACCTAC
>VXPI01000116.1:9361-17028 GCA_009839585.1 Gammaproteobacteria bacterium | reverse complement strand
TGACACGGACTGCTCTATTTATGGATTAGGGAGCAGAAGTTCCAAACCATATGTATTTTTTATTGTTTTCATAAGAAGTTTATACAAATAAAATGTTGCAATGCACAATAAATGCCTTTATGATGCATTGCACAATTCAATCAAATATCAACTTATAGGTACTGAGAAAATGAAAACAACCGAAATTAACAACTTTATGGCTCCGGCTATTGCATTCAATCAGCTGGTTCTGAAAAACGTCGAAACTGTCGTTGGAATGCAGGTCGAAAGCTTCAAGGCTTATGCAGACCTTGGTTTCAAGAACCTGAACGCCGGGCTTGAAGTCAAGACCATTGAAGAACTGAATGTCTACGTGGAAGATCTAAAGGCTGTCGCCAAGAAAGTCAACGAGCAGGTCACCAGCGATCTGGAAGCTTTGGGCAAGATCAATGCCAAGTTCATTGAAGAAGCTCGTAAGTTGCCAGATGTGAAAAAAGCGGCTCCCGCCGTCAAGAAAGCGGCCTGATCGCAACCGATCTCCAGTTTCATAACTAACCTCCTCTTGTTGGTGTCCCATCGTCCAGTTCCGGGCGATGGGTTTTTTTTCGAAATATGCCTCTGTTATTCCGCAAAACCCGCTTCGACACTATAGCGAGTGCCCTGGCCTTCTTCGGGCCGTGCTGTCCTGGCTACTCTTCATAAATTCCACTCTCCCAACGCAGGGTATTGAGTTTTTCAACATGACGGGAGGCCGCCTTTCCGCCTTTCACAACCAGAATAGCACATAGCATTTCCAACAGCCCCGTCACCGCAGAATTACTGTGAAAAAACTGCGGAGTGTGGGTGGGCGCGTACAGGCCGAGATCGGCTTCCCGATAAATCTTTGCTGCCGAACTGTCGGACAAACCGATAATCCTGACCCCCTGCCGCTTGACAAAACGCATCGTTTCCAGAACATCCGTGCGGTACGGCTGAAACGTCATGCAAAACAACAGGTCACCGGTTCCGGCATGCAACATGTCATCCATCGCCAGACTTCCATGCCTTGGAATCAGTATGAAATGTTCACGAATCATGCGAGCTACATACCAGAAATTAAAGGCCAGGGGATATCCAGCCCCTAAACCCAGAACATAAACCCGATCACTTTCCCACATCCACTTGACGGCTTGCTCAAGAGCTTGTACATCAAGGGATTGCACGGTCTGCACATGATTATTGAGAATTGATTCGGCAATCCCTGCCACGATACTCGAAGTACCGCCCTGTTTCTCAAGATCTTGCAGATGCTTGACCCGGTCTGAACTGCTCCCGAAACCACTTCTTACAAAATCACGAAATCGCTCACGCATCTCCTCATGACCACTGAAACCCAGTTCGCGCGCAAGACGCACGAAGCAGTTTGGATGAACCTCTGCTTCCGAAGCCAGATTACGCATGGTGTTAATACCCACTTCATGCGGATGATCAATGATGTACCGGGCTGCTATCTGTAACTTGCTCGGCAGGTCATCAATCACCTCGAGCAATCGCGTGACGACTGCTTCCTGATTTGCCGGTTTTGACTTGCTACTGGACATTCGATTCGTGATTACCCCGCGCATTTGAATATTGATTCGTGGTCATTCATTGCCATTGCACTGGTTTTGTTTCGATTACAATGCCAAAATGTGACAAATGAACACTTGCCCTGTATTTTGATACGAGTGTATCATTTGCGGCATCGCTTTTTCACTCTGTATATCCGTATGACCAATCAGATTCAAGCACGAACCGTGATTATTGGCGGAGGGGTTATGGGCTGTTCACTCGCCTATCATCTTTGCAAGGAAGGTGAAACCGATATTATATTGCTGGAAAAAGGTGAACTAACCAGCGGTTCTACCTGGCATGCGGCAGGGCAGATTACTCACTCTGTCAGCCATTATGCGCTGGCCAAGATGGCGGATCACGGGACAGATCTTTATCCGCAACTCGAGAGTGAAACCGGACAATCCTGCAGCTGGCACGGTTGTGGCAGTCTGCGTCTCGCGTATTTGGATGCCGAGGTGGACTGGCTGCACTATACCGCCTCAATCGGTCGTGGCATCGGACACGATATGGAAATTGTTCAGCCAGACAGAATTCGAGAACTCCACCCCTTCTACAATCTTGATGGGGTAAAGGCCGCCTTGCACACGCCAAACGATGGCCATGTTGATCCAGCCGGAGTGACATTTGCCATGGCTCGTGGCGCCCGCATGATGGGTTGCAGAATTTTGCGCAACCGACGTGCCATCGGAATGGAAATACTCAGCAATGGAGAATTCCGCATTGAAACCGAACAAGGCGAGATCCTCGCTGAGCGAGTAGTCAATGCAGCCGGCACCTATGCGCGCCAGATTGGCGCATGGGTGGGCCTTGATCTTCCGATCGCAAATCTCCTTCACCATTATCTGGTGACAGAACCCGTGCCGGAATTTCAGAACCTTGAACTGGAACTCCCGGTAGTTAGGGATGATCAACATGTTTCGGGCTATATCCGCATGGAGCAGCAGTCAGGGCTGATCGGCATCTATGAGAAAGCCAATGCAGCTACTGTATGGGATCAGGGAACTCCCTGGGAGTCGGAAAACGAACTGTTTGAGCCGGATTTCGAGAGAATTATGCCCTGGCTTGAAAATGCAATGGAAAGAATGCCAATCTTTTCTGAACTTGGTATCCGCCGCGTCGTTCATGGTGCCATCACCCATCCACCGGATGGCAACATGCTGCTTGGACCCTGCGAGATTCCGAACTACTGGTTGTGCTGCGGTTCGCAAGTGGGTATTGCCTGGGGACCGGGTGCAGGAAAATACCTGGCCCAGTGGATGACTTATGGTGCGGCAGATATTGCAATGAACAGCTTTGACCCCCTGCGTTTTGGGGCTCGGGTCGATGATGCCTACCGCATCGAAAAAGCCAAGGAGGATTACCTGTTAAGACACGAAATACCATTCCCCAACCTCGATCGTCCGGTCTGCCGACCATCGCATTCGAAAATGACCCCGCTTTACGATACTCTCAGGCAAAATGGTGCTGTCTATCAGGATATCGGGGGATGGGAAAGACCTTACTGGTATGCGATTGGAAATACGCCCCAACAGCATATCGAGAGTTTCTTCAGGACACGACTGCATGATGTTGTTGGAGAAGAAGTCAGGCAACTTCGCACCCATGCCGGAATTGCCGACTTGAGTGCTTTCTCGAAAATTGAGCTATATGGCGAACATGCCGACCAGTATTTGAATCGAATCTCCTCCAACCGGATTCCAGTGAAACAGGGAAGTATCTCTCTGACTTATCTTATCGCTGCGAATGGAAGAATTGAAGGAGAGACCACGCTCGTCAAACTCCAGGAAAATCACTACTATCTGGTGTATGCTGCAGTCCGGGAGGCCTATCTGTTCCGTTGGCTGAAATCACAAAGGCATGAAAATGAAAATATCGCCCTTGCCAATGTCTCCAACGAACTGGGGGTCATCATGCTTGCTGGCCCGGCATCCCGCAGGATACTCGCAGAATGTACAGATATAAGTCTGGACAATACGAACTTTCGATGGCTGTCTGCCCAGACCATAAAGATCGGCGAGGTGAAAAACATCAGGGCGATGCGAGTAACCTATACTGGGGAATTGGGCTGGGAGTTGCATATACCCATGGAGCAAATGCTCGATGTCTACACTACCCTCATGAGCACATCACTCAGCCAGGACATCGTCCACATTGGCTCCGCTTCACTGAATGCCATGCGCATGGAAAAAGCCTACCGATCCGGTCACGAGATCACATCCGAGGTGACACTAGCCGAAGCAGATGTCATGCGCTTCTCCAGGGACCGGGACTTTCAGGGTGCAGAGGTTTCGACAGCCGAAGCCGTACGCTGGAAACTGGCCCATCTCAAACTGGAAGAACCAGGCAACCTGGGGCCAGTTGCCGACCCTTTGGGCGGTGAAACGATTCTGCACGAAAATCGACCGATCGGGCATATTTCATCCGGAGGATATGGCTATGCAATCGGACAGTATCTGGCGTTCGGTTACATCAAACCCGAGTTTGCGGAGCCGGGTACCGAGCTTGAGGTTTTGGTCCTCAACGCTCCACGAAGAGCTTCCGTCATCGCTGATGCGCAGTTTGATCCGGAAAACAAGCGACCACGCTCGAATGATTGATTCAGACGAATTTCAACTGCGGTCGATACATTGTCTGGCATAATGCGTACCTCACATAATTACAGAATATAGGAAAATCACTGTGGACAATGATCTTTTCTCCAAGGGCCTTGCGAAACGCAAAGAGACTCTGGGTGATGAATATGTACAGAATAATCTTGATAATGCTGACGAGTTAACCCGGTCGTTCCAGGAAGCAATGACCGCCTGGTGTTGGGGATTTGGCTGGGGCGATGAAGTCATCGATCCCAAAACGCGGTCCATGATGAATCTCGCGATGATTGGTGCTCTAGGCAAAATGCATGAGTGGGAGATCCATTGCCGCGGGGCAATAAACAATGGCGTCAGCATGGAAGAAATCCGAGCCATCATTCATGTCATCGGAATTTATTGCGGCGTTCCCCAGTCACTTGAATGTTTCCGGGTTGCGCGCAAGGTTCTTGAAGAGCAGGAAATGCTATAGCCATTGATTCGGAAACACTTGTACTACCTGGCACTGGATTTATAATTCACCATCCACGGAGAGTTGGCAGAGTGGTCGAATGCGCCGGTTTCGAAAACCGGTGGCTGTAACAGGTCCGAGGGTTCGAATCCCTCACTCTCCGCCAACTGATCTATGCAGAAGGTTTTTCGGCGATGGCAAGGCTTTTGCTGATGATGTTTTCGGCCATTTTCCCTGACGCGGCATCAACCATTTTTTCATCCAGGGAAACCACCCCCTGCCCCAAACTCCTGGCTTGGTCCAGAGCATCCAGTATTTTCCGTGCCTGTTCCACCTCGGCATCGGTAGGCGACATCACCTGATTTGCAAGCATCACCTGATCAGGGTGGATGGCCCACTTGCCATCATATCCCATCGCCGCGGCTCCGGTGGCTGCATCGATGAAACCTTGTGGATTCCTGAAGTCACCATACGGGCCATCAACCGCCCTTAAGCCATAGGCTCGGCACGCAACCAGTATTCGTTGCCGGCTTGGATGCCAGATATGATTCGTTTGACCAGAATCCATTTCGCCAATCGTCAAACTTCGTGACTGACAACTCGCTGAGAAGTCAGCCATGCCAAAATGCAAGGCTTCAAGACGCGACTCCGTCGCACAGGACAAGCGGGCAATGGCTTCAACATTGACCAGGCCCAATGCCGTCTCAATCAGACATTCCAGACCAATCCTGATCGTTATGCCAGAAGTCAGAAGAGCAAGGGACAGTAATCTTTCGACAGCATGAACGTCTTCGGGAGTGTTCACTTTGGGAATCAGGATGGTATCGATGTGATACCCTGCCTTCTCGATTATCTCGCCCACATCCCGCTCTATCTGGGGACTTTCTGTCCCATTGATGCGGACTGAAACCGTCTTCCCTGTCTCCTTCCAGTCGATTTCATTCAAGGCACTGATAATATTGCATCTTGCCTGACTTTTTTGGTCTGGTGCTACCGAATCTTCACAGTCCAGTAACACGCAGTCTGCTTCACTGCCCGCAGCCTTCTCGATCATGCCCGGATTCGACCCGGGAACTGCAAGCTCACTGCGCTGCAGTCGAAAAGGCACGGGGGAGGATTCGAACCTATTCATGGATACAGATGTTCTGTCGTGATCCAGACAACAAACTCCATACCTGCACCAAGGTAAAAAGTGGGTATTGGCTTAATCGACCCGAATTGTCTGGCCGGTCAGTACCCCTTCGATGCTCTTTGTGTAGGCCAATCCGACTCGCCTTGATGAAACTGGTTCATGACCCGGGAATTTTCCCTGATACCGGTCAACTGAATTTTCAAGCAAGCCCGGACTTACCGAATTAATTCGGATACCCCTTGGCATGTCTCCGGCTGCTCCGAGCACAAATCCGTCAATCGCCCCATTGGCAGAAGCTGCGGATGCACATCCGGCGATTGGGTCACGATTCAGCACACCACTGGTCAAGGTGAACGATCCCCGATCATTAACCGAGGAAATTCCTTCAAGCACTACATTGATTTGGGGCAATGCCTTATGCAACATCCCCTTCATCCAGAGTTCTCCGGTCATTTCTCCGACCGGCCCGAAGTGTCCGTGACCGACTGCCACCACGACAGCATCGATATTGCCAATGTTCCTGTACATCTCGCGTATGCTATCGAGATTTTCCAGATCAACCTGTATATCGCCTGAAGTAAGTCCGGCATGAATCAGGTTGTGGCGGCCCCCAAGGGCATCAACCACCGTGCGGCCCACTGAACCTCTGGCACCTATAATCAAAATATGCATTTCACTTCACCATAGTCCCAAAATATTCCGATCATTGAATTGAGCTATATAAACCTGATAAAAGACTGCTTTTCCTTCAATTTTACTTCACACAGCAAATTGCTTCCTCATCAGTAGCCGAACTTCGGCAATAATAAGGCGAAACTCTATCAAATTATAGAGTTATTGATATAACAATGTTTCATGCAAGAGGGTTCGTTTTGCAGGAAACCGGTTCAATAGACTCATAGTGTCTTCGGAACCAGTTTGGCTACATTTGGAGAAATGGCAAGAGTATGATTCTTTACGTAGCTTTCATGATTGCTGATGATCAAGCTGGGCCTATAGACATAGTTAACCAGCATCCCGGCTGATTTTCTGATGCCATTATCCGAACAATCTCCCAGCCAGTTGATGCGTTCCAGTATGGCTCCGTTACGCAAATGGAAACGGGCAACCCTGTCCAGTGGTTCATTGCCTTTCTTGGCGTGCATCAAATAGTAGGCCGCAAGCCCGATTAAAAGAGGTTTAAGGGATTCGACAGATTCAGAATCCTGAAACCAGGAATTGCCGTGAAGCTGGCCAAGCAATGCCAGATTGTCATCTGGAATGGCATACTTTCCTGGGTTGTCGATGACCACTTTAAGCCATTTACAAAATCCAGGCATTGGTGAGAGCGTCGAATAGTTTTGTAGGTGTGGAAACTCATGGGAAAGTTCCTGAACGACTTGCTTAATCAGAAAATTACCGAACGAAATGCCATATAGACCCTCTTGGCAATTGTTGATGGAATAGAATACTGCTGTATCGGCATATGACGGATTCGAGATTTCTCTTTGTTCATCGATAATCGGTTCGATACTTGTTGCCAGACCCTTTGCCAGCGCCACTTCGACAAAAATTAACGGTTCGTTGGGTAGCGCTGGATGAAAAAATGCAAAGCAACGCCGGTCTTCGGCGAGTCGACTGCGAAGATCTGCCCAGCCCTTCATCGCATGAACCGTTTCGTGTTCGATTAGTTTCTCCAACACAATCGCTGGTGTTTCCCAGTTGATTCTTTCCAGTGTAAGAAAGCCTTGATTGAACCAGGAAGACAGAAGGTGCTTCAGGTCAGCGTCTATTGGCACCAGATGTGGGCACTCTTTGATTATGCGCAATAAGTCGCTACGCATGCGCACAATGGTTGCCGTACCGTTTGGTGCCATGTTGATACGCCTTAGCAACTCTTGCCGTCTTGCTTCGACCTCCTTGGCCAATTTGATCAGCGCCAGAT
>VXPI01000116.1:0-9351 GCA_009839585.1 Gammaproteobacteria bacterium | reverse complement strand
TATTCATCTGCTGCCGCAAGTACGGCTTCGTGATTTACACCAAAATCAGTTTTTAGGGATTCAAGGAATTCTGTTTTCTCAACAATGTCGATAGATTGATAACGTTCCACAATGTCACGGGCAATGGCGATACCGGATGCCTCACCAAGAGTCGACAACAGCTCGTGACATAGTTCGATTGTCGTTTTCGGCATATCGACTGGCCTCTGCAAAAAGTCCCGAAGGAATTCCCGTCCTGAATCAGCTACGGAGTGCAGAAAACTGTTAAACATCCGGGACCTCATGTCAAATTTCCAAAGGAGCTAGGCTTGACCGGCAAAGGCATCCTAGTCGATTTCCCGCAACCTGGCCTTTTCAATCTTGCCCATGACGTTTCCAGGCAGACGGTTGTGGAAGAAAACACGATTGGGGACCTGCCCGGCCAAATGCTTCTTTGCCGCACTAATGACTTGTTCTGCCTGCAGTGCTCCACATCGATCCTTATCTTCCACTACGGCAGCAATTACTCCCTCACCATAATCCTTGTGAAACACGCCGATGACTGCAGATTCCTTGATACCGTCAATCTGGTGGATGACCATTTCGGCTTCTTTCGGATATACGTTCAGCCCGCCCGATATAATCAAGTCCCTGGAACGACCGATAGTAAACAGGTAACCGGATTCATCAATATAGCCCCCTAATCCATAAATAGAGCAGTCCGTTTCAGGCGCGAAGTCCCATATGCCTTGGGTTTCAGCCCCGAAGCCGGAATCACCCATTGGGTGAAACTTCCGAACTCTCAAGAACCACATCGTGCAGGGCGCTGAACGAATTTCCATGTTTTCTATTTTTGGATTAGGGTAGCCCATGTCACCTGCCCTGAAAAACCCATCCTCGCGAAACTCTTCAGCCGCCTTCTCCGGCCTTCGCCAATAACCCCTGAAAACATTAGGACCGCGAGCCTCAATGCTGCCGGTCTCACCCTGCCGCCATGATTTGCCCTCCACATTGCAGATTCTGGCTTCGATTAAGGATTGATGGATTGCCTAGGCAACAAGGGCGTGATATATAATAGGAAGATTATAAATCATGGACTTGTGATCCGGAATCGGTGTATGCAGAATAATTCCACACAAAAATTCACGCTGCAATATATTCTGTTGCTGATAAACTCTATACTGCTTTTTCAAAGATACGGGGGGTTGGTGATCGGGGTGTAGCTCAGCCTGGTAGAGCACTGCCTTCGGGAGGCAGGGGCCGGAGGTTCAAATCCTCTCACCCCGACCATTAACTTGACTCACTATGTTTGATCAGGAATCGATTGCAAGGTTTCACGAAGACGGCTTCATCATCGTTCCCGGTCTTGCTTCTGCATCATTATGCGAATCCATTCGCAAGGTCGGCCTGGCATCCATAAATCCTTTGCTCGCTCCGGTTGAGTACGAAACCGACGTCCAGTATCCGGGTTCTCCACATGACCGTCAGTCACTCGGTGGCAATACTCCTCGCCGTCTGCTGCATGCGTATACCCGAGACAATATCTTCCGTACCTGGGCAACGGGCAAACCGGTCACTGGCCGAGTACGCAGTCTTCTTGGCTGCAAGCAAATCGCGCTCTCCCAAAACCACCATAACTGCTTGATGACCAAGTATCCCGGCTTCAGCAGTTCCACCCAATGGCATCAGGACATTCGTTATTGGCTGTTCGACAAACCTGACCTGGTCAATGTGTGGTTGGCACTTGGTAGAGAAAACCAGGACAATGGCGGCATGCGCCTGATTCCGGGATCACACCGACTGAGCCTTGACCGGGGTCGATTCGACGGTGCCCTGTTCTTTCGTGAAGACCTGAATGAAAACAAGGGGGTAATTGATACCGCTATCAATGCCAATCTCGAATACGGTGACGTGCTGTTTTTTCACAGCCGAACCCTGCATGCAGCCAGCCAGAACCACAGTGACACACTCAAACTGTCGCTGGTGTTCACGTACCGCGATATCAATAACAACCCACTTGTAGGAACCCGCTCGGCCGCTTATCCCGATATACCCTGTTAATAGCCGGTCAGGCTCTATCCCGACACCCGAATCAACACGCAACCGGCTACACCGCCACTCTCGATCAACTCGTGTGCCTTTGCGGTCTCCGCAAAATCAAGAATTGCCGATATCCGGTGCTTCAACTGCCCTTCTGAAAGTGCATCATGCACTGCATCAATTGCCTGCTGCTTGGCCACATCCGGCATGTTATAAACCAAAACCGTATGCACAGAGACATTCTTGAACATCATAGGGTAGAAAGGAATCAACGGTTCAGGATTCTTTGATGAAGAGTAAGTGGCAATAGTGCCGCAATTGTCAAGGACTTCAGCACTGACTTTTGCATTTTGTCCGAACTCGACATCAATGATGTGATCAACTCCTCCCGGTCCAGAACATGCGACAATACGCTGTGCCAGATCGCTTTCCCGGTAATTCAGCGCCCAATCTGCACCCGCATCAAGCGCTACCTGGCAATTTTCATCCGTTCCAGCGGTTGCAATAACCTTGGCGTTGGCAAGTTTGGCCCATTGTACGGCGTAATATCCAACCCGGCCGGAGGCTCCGGTCACCAGAATTGTCTTGTCAGTTTGATCGCCCGCCACATGTACGCACCGAAATGCAGTCATGACCGGTATTCCGATGCAGGCTCCGATTGACAAGTCAGCATTGTCCGGCAGTTTCGGTGCCATCCCTGATGGTACGGCAACGTATTCGGCACAGGAACCACAATGTCGACCATACTGGGCCTGGTATATCCAGACCCTCTGTCCACGGCGATCTTCGACACCTTCACCAACGTCTTCAATGATTCCCGAGCCATCACTGTGTGGAATCACGAAACCATCTGAAAACCCCGCAGGCTGAAATCCTGCCCGCTTTTTCACATCCGATGGATGCACGGCCGAGTACTCGACTCGAACCAGAACTTCACCGGGACGAGGCGTGGGCTTTTGACGCTCACCACACACCAGGACCTCATCGGCCTTGCCAGTCTTTTCATACCATATTGCCTTCATCGTTGACTTCACCCTATTTTACTGTTTCACTCTGGCCCGGAGCTTCTGGAGCATCAGCCCCGGACTTGTCTTGCTTTTGAAGTTCCCACATCTGAGCATATATCCCCTGATTGCTCAGGAGTGTTGCATGTGAGCCTCGTTCCACTACCTGCCCCTGATCCAGCACCAGAATCTCGTCGGCCCCAACTATCGTCGAGAGCCGGTGAGCGATGGTCAATGTCGTAATATCTTGCGAAACCCGGCCCATCGCTTCCACGATGGCATTCTCTGCGCGACTGTCAAGCGATGAGGTTGCCTCGTCAAAGATCAGGATTCTGGCTTTTTTCAAAGCAGTCCTCGCAATCGCAACGCGCTGCTTTTCACCTCCAGACAACTTCATGCCTCGCTCGCCAACAAGTGCTTCATACCGATCGGGGTGCTGTTGTACAAAATCATGAATCTGGGCAATCCGCGCCGCTTCCTCGATCGCCTCACTCCCGGCATCCGAATCACCATAGCCGATATTGTAACCAATGGTATCGTTAAACAGAACGGTATCCTGCGGTACGATGCCGATCACCTTGCGAAGACTAGCTGAACTGACATCCCGGATATCCTGACCATCAATCAGAATCTGCCCGCGCTGCGGTTCATAAAACCTAAGCAACAACCGGGCGATGGTTGACTTCCCAGCCCCGGATGGACCGACAATTGCCAGTTGCTGGCCTCCGGGAATTCGCAGGGAAATGTCGCTCAATGCCTTCTGGTCCGGGGAATAGCTGAAATCAACATTTCTGAATTCAACCTCCCCCATCGTGATCCGAAGCAGATCGGCATTTGGCTTGTCCCTGATTTCGATTTCCTCATCCAGCAACTGGAACATTCGATCCATGTCAATCAGGGAATGGTTCAATTCCCGATAGACGGTACCCAGAACATTGAGGGGAATGTACAGTTGCAACAAGAATGCATGCAGCATCACAAAGTCGCCAACCGTCAATACTTCATCGCGAACTCCGGTTGCGGCCATCACCATCAGAACCGCCAGCCCAATCGCAATAATCATTCCCTGTCCGGCATTGAGCAACGAGAGAGACAGGTTGTTCTGGTAGGAAGCCTGACCCCATCTTCGCATGGACCGGTCATAGCGGCCCTTCTCCCGATCCTCGTTTCCGAACACCTTAACGGTCTCAAAATTCATCAGTGAATCCAGAAGCCTGGTCCCGGCATGGGAATCCTGTTCGTTCATGCGTATCTGGAACCTTCTGCGCCAGCGGGTAATCAGCAATGTATAGATTACGTAGGCGATTACCACAATGACGATGAGAAACGCATATTGAATTCCGAGCTGACTCCACAGGATTCCGATGACCAGCGTCATTTCCAGCGCCACCGGAGCGATGCTGAATACAACCATATTGAGAAATCGCGAAATTGCCTGATTGCCTCGATCAATGTCCCGAAGCAGGGCACCAATCTTGCGTTCCAGATGGAACTTCAAGGACAACTGGTGCAAATGAGAGAATACCCTGGATGAGATTTTGCAGACGATATCGATGCCAATTCGATAAAACACCGCATTTCTAAGTTCGGTAAACAGTATTGAAGCAAACCAGAATAACCCGTAGCCGAGAAGAAGCACCAGAGGGATAGTCAACGCAGCCTGAATTTCCCCGAGATGATCAACAATCCGTTTGAGGATGAGAGGAATCGAAACATTCGCCAATCGAGCAAGAACCAACAGGGCGAGAGCAATCGCAACCCGCCGCCAACGCTCAACAAGATAGGGAAGCAGCCTTTTGGCAATACGCCAATCGCCACTTTTATCGGAAGTTACCGTACTGACTGGAGCCATATCCTTGAGCCTGCTTGATCAGAAGCAATTTGCATCTTGCATGAACTGATTAATACTGTTGTGTGGCAACGCCTGAATCGAACTCCAGATTTGCTGTGCGACGGCCTCGCCAATCAGCGATCCGGCTTTCGCCTGAACCTTTCTGGTGCGTATTGCAAGATCAGGCAAGTTTTCGAGATCATAATATTGATCGTGAATCGAACCAGAATGAGTCTCAACCGTTACCGTCGCTGCGGTATCGGGATGTTCTTCATCCGGCTCAACCTGGACTCTGGCTGCAAATTCGCCAAGTTCCGTGGACTGGCACACTTCATCGACAAAGCTGGCCGGTGCTGCTGTATCGATACCCAGGGCCAGCATCGCAAGGGCAAAGCGATAACTGAATTTTGCTTCCAGTCCGGTTTTGGGTTGCTTGATATGACAAACTTTCACCCAGCGGGGATTTACTGACACGGATACTCTCTTGATTTCCTCATGGCTGAAGCGATGGTCCTTGATGATTTGGGTAAGGGCCTCGAGCGATGCATGTATCCCATGACAACAACTATGGAATTTGTGCTGTACGGATTCAAGCAGGCAGTTGTTCCTGAAGCGCCCCGGAATATCTCCCAGATCATGTTCCTCTCCGGCATGGGTTGCCGAAAACCCCTGCCCACACTCCAGAGCATTCCCTGCTGAGGTAAACCCATGCCCTGCCAGCAATGCACTCTCAACAGCATTCGCTGCTGCTGCCCCTGCATTATAGGGTTTGCCCATGGTTCCAAACTGTGACTTGAGGCCTGCCGTGCGCGTTGAGGCAATTCCCACAGCATGTTGAGTTTGCTCCATGTCGAACCCGAGTAAGCGTGCACAAGCCAAGGTGGCCCCCAGACAACCAGCGGTGGCCGTTTGATGAAATCCTGCCTGATAATGTCTCCTGCCCAGCCAGGTTCCGATAAGGCAGGCAGATTCTGCGCCAATCAAGGCCGCATCCAGAAACTTCTGCCCCGTGCACCCATGACTCTCGGCAAGAGCCAGTGTTGCCGGAACAATCACGGCGCTCGGATGGCCGACATAGGCAAAATGCGTGTCATCATAGTCCAGTGCGTGAGAGGCAACTCCATTGGCCAATGCTGCTGCCCGTGCCGGATATTTTACGGGACTTCCCAGTATGCTGGATTGTGTAGCGCCTCCTTCTTCCTGAACGATTTGAAACACAATTCGGCTGGCGGGTTCATCTTTTCCCGCAATTGCTACGGCGAACCAGTCCATGAGAGACAAAGACATGACCGCGAGGGCCTGTTTGGAAATCTCATCACCGGAAGTGCCAATTGCAAACTGGGCAATATCTCTGGTCAGCCCCATGCTCAACCGTCAATAATGGTGAAATTATCCTGATCCATGGCCGCAGGAAAATCTGCCCGAATTTCCTGTAGAGCGGACATGGACAGTGTCGCAGTTTGAACCATTTCCGACTGACAGCACGAGGCAAGCGGCTTGCCCAGCGGATCGATAATCGCGCTGCCTCCCCGAAATTCCTCGCCCTCGGGATTTTTACCTACCCGGTTGACTGCCAGCACATAACTCTGGTTTTCGATGGCTCTTGCACGCACCAGAGTATCCCATGCATACTGTCTGGCATGTGGCCAATTTGCCACATAGAGGGCTACATCATAATCGGATCGATTGCGACACCAGACCGGGAATCGGACATCGTAGCAGACAAACAAGGCGATCGACCAGCCATCCAGCCGCATGATTTTTCGCTCATTGCCTGCCGTATAGGAAAGATGTTCTCCACCGTAACGGAACAGGTGCCGCTTGTCATACCAGTCCAAAGTGCCTTCCGGGCAGGCCCACAGCATCCGGTTCAGGTAAATCGGAGCACCCTTGTCCTTGACTTGCATCACCACACTGCCAGTCACCACCGCATCCAGCGACCTTGCCGTCTCGGTCATCCAGAGCACCGTATCGCTTTCCATGGTCTCATACTTCGCTTCAGGGTCTTGATAGAAGCCGGTGCTGAAGAACTCTGGCAAGACAACCAGATCCGTTTGGTCAATCGAATCGAGTTGCCGTTCGATTCTTTTGCAGTTCGCTGCTGGATCCTGCCAGATCAAGTCACACTGGACGACTGATACACTGAGATCACCCATCGCATGCATTCCCCTAGATTGCATTAATGATTTCGGCCGCTTCCGCCAGAGTCTCATCCTGTTTGGCAAAACAGAATCGTACAATCCGGGTATCGGGTGCCTGTTGGTAAAACGGCGTTAACGGAATCACGGCTACTTTCTTCTCCCGGGTCATCCATGCGGCAAAATCCACATCCTTCTGATCGGAGATTTGACTGTAATCAGCGAGCTGGAAATAGGTTCCAGCACATGGCAGCAACTCGAATCTGGAAGATCCAATCAGTGATCGGAATAAATCCCGTTTGGCCTGATAAAAATCCGGCAATTCAAGATAGTTCTGGGGACTGGATTCCAGAAAATCCGCCAATGCCCACTGCATGGGAGTCGGAGTAGTAAATACATTGAACTGGTGTACTTTGCGAAATTCCCTGGTCATCTCGGCCGGCGCGATGCAGTAGCCGATCTTCCAGCCGGTTACATGATAGGTCTTTCCAAATGAAAAAACCGCAAATGACCGACTACGTAGTTCCGGATGGGTCAGTACGCTGGCATGCGCTACTCCGTCGAAAATAATGTGCTCATAGACTTCGTCACTCAACACGATGCACTTGTACGGACGAATGGCATCTGCCAGCAAGTCCAGATCGTCTGGATGAAGAACACTGCTGCTCGGGTTGCTGGGAGAATTGACAATGATCATGCGCACCGAGTCATCCAGGTACCCTTTCAACATTTCCCAGTCAATTCGGTAATCCGGCAGGGTCATGGGCATGTGAATCATCTCGCCCCCCGCCAGCGTGACTGCCGGACCATAGGAATCGTAGGACGGATCAAACACGATCACTTTATCACCCGGACATACCACCGAGGAAATTGCACAAAACAGAGCTTCGGTTGCACCACTGGTAATGGTGATTTCGCTATCAAAATCGACATCGATATCGCTGTGTTTCTTCAATTTTCCGGATACTGCCTGCCGTAATTCCGGAATACCGGTCATTGGAGGATACTGATTCTTGCCTGAGCGGACATGGTGCATAAGCCGGTCAGTCAGCACAGAATCGGGTTCGAAGTCAGGGTAACCCTGAGACAGGTTGATGGCTCCAAATTCCTGGGCCATTTTCGACATCACGGTAAATATTGTGGTACTGACGTCCGGCAATTTGCTCTGCAGTTGCATTATGTGGGTGACTCCTTGCTTTGACAGGTTTGATATTGGTCTCAAGTCTAATATTGTAGTATTGAAACAAGATTACGGTGTAGAACTTTGGACAGTTTCTGCACGCAAGAATAATGGCGAGACAGCTTCGGTTCTGCCTGCCAGGCATCATCACTCGACGTAACACACTACAGCAAGCCTGTCCGGAGGTCTGCGAGATGATGAACATCTCCAGATCGACGCTCTGCCAGCATGTCAAGCCTGCAAGATCATACCCAATGCCGGACTGGGATTATTCACGCAGAAGGCAATGTTTTGCATTACAATGTCTAAAACTGGCTGCTAATTCAACTTGATGATCGATTGGAAATCATGCTCGGCAGTAGAGCGGAAGCTCGGCAAAGCCAGTGGCAACTGGGTTTTCGCAGGCACCTGAATTCCACTGTTTGCGCTTTACGAAAACCTCGCCGGTGGTGCTACGGTTGACGAGTTCGTCGAATGGTTTCTGGGCATTGACAAAAAGCAGGTACTCGCGGTACTCGAATATGAAGCCTAGGCGATCAGAGTAGCGCGGGCACAGTGAAACTGCTATTTGACCAGGGAACTCCTGCCCCTCTGAGGAATTACCTACCAGCGCATTGTGTGGATACACTGGCGGAGAGGGAATGGTCGGAAAAAAGTAACGGCGAGTTGCTTGATTTGGCCGAACAGGATAGATATGAGATTTTGATCACGACCGACCGAAGCATGCAACACAACAGAATATGGCTGGTCGACGAATTGGCATCGTCGTGTTGCTGTCGGCGAATTGACCGCTGGTTCAACTCCTCATAGAGGATATGGACCGGGTAATCCCGGTCTTGCAGCGTGAGATCGCTGATGTGTGTCTACTCGCCCCACTATGGTAAGATGGCTGCATCATGAATGAAGAAGTCCGGGCCGAACGCCGCCCCCTGCCCTTGGGGATTCAAACCTTTTCCACTCTCCGTGAAGAGGGTTACTACTATGTCGACAAGACGCCACTGATTCGGGAACTTATCCGGAGCGGGCGACACTACTTTCTCTCCCGCCCCCGCCGTTTCGGCAAGAGCCTTCTGGTCGATACCCTGCAGGAACTGTTTGAGGGAAACGAACCCCTGTTCCGGGGCCTGGACATCCACCCGCACTGGGACTGGTCGGTCCGGCATCCCGTCGTGCGCCTGA
>VXPI01000364.1 GCA_009839585.1 Gammaproteobacteria bacterium | reverse complement strand
TTGTTTTCATTCATGAATAATACCACAATCCCCCTTTTCTGGCAAGCACTAACTAGCCACCCGATAATCAGATTCCTATGCAACATACTTCGGAAGACTTCATTGTAAAGGCCAGCGATATCCATTTTGCATACCGTGACCGCCCGATATTCGAAGGCCTGAATCTGCGTATACCCCGCGGCAAGGTGACCGTGATCATGGGGCCGAGCGGGTGTGGCAAATCCACTTTTCTTGGCTTGCTTGGAGGGCGGCTGGTGTCCACCTCCGGAAACCTGGAATTCGATGGCCAGCCCGTATTCGCCAAACCGGGGCCGTCACTATACAAAATGCGCCGCAAAATGGGCATGCTGTTTCAGCAAAATGCCTTGCTCACCGATCTTAATGTATTCGATAACGTGGCGTTCCCGTTGCGCGAGACCACGGAGCTGCAAGAGCCATTGATTCGAATTCAGGTATTAACCAAACTCGAAATGGTAGGACTGCGGGGAGCCGGTGATATGCAGATTTCAGAACTCTCCGGTGGTATGGCTCGCCGGGTTGCACTAGCCAGAGCCATCGTGCTTGATCCTCTGATTGTGATGTACGATGAACCGTTTGTTGGCCTTGATCCGGTATCCATGGGCATTATCCTTAAATTGATCAGAAATCTGAACGATGCCCTTAACCTGACATCGATTGTGGTTACTCATGATGTCAAGGAGGGATGCGAAATTGCGGATTACATGTATCTGCTTGATCGTGGAATAGTATCTGCACACGGTACGCCGGATCAAATGATCGCGCATAGTGACCCTGCCATTGAACAGTTCATGCAGGGATTGTCCGACGGTCCGGTTCGATTTCATTATCCAGCCCGGGACTATCTTGAAGACTTGCAGGATATCTGACTATGGATTTGGTTGCGAAGCTCGGACAGCAGGGGATTAATTTCACAATCCATTTGGGATCTTCGTTACTGTTTTTGGGAAGTGCGCTAAAAGGCGCAGTCGCCAGCCTTTCGAGAAGCCGGCTTATTGTGGAACAACTGTATGCGGTTGGTGTGCTGACGATGCTGATTACCGTTGTTTCAGGATTGTTTGTTGGCATGGTACTCGGGCTGCAAGGATACTATCAACTGGTCAATTTCAGCGCTGAATCGAATCTGGGCCTTATCGTCGCCCTGTCTCTGGTCCGGGAATTGGGGCCGGTTCTATCCGCTTTGCTATTTGCCGGACGTGCCGGATCTGCCCTGACGGCAGAAATTGGCCTGATGAAGGCAACTGAACAACTCGCAGCCATGGAGATGATGGCGATTGATCCGATCAAGCGCATCATAGGCCCGCGTTTTGTTGCGGGTATAATATCGTTACCGATTCTCGCTGCCCTGTTCAGTGCTGTTGGCATTCTGGGGGGCTATCTGGTCGGTCATGGTCAATTCGGAATAGATTCGGGAGTTTACTGGCACTCGATGCAGTCGGGCGTTGACTTGGTTAAGGATGTTTTCAATGGCGTAATCAAGAGTATCGTATTTGGGTTTATTGTGATGTGGATAGCGTTGTATGAGGGCTATAATTCACCACCGAATTCAGAAGGGATCAGCAGGGCAACGACCCGCACCGTGGTCTGGTCATCGTTGACGGTACTGGCCAGTGACTACCTCGTGACTGCCCTGATGATTGGAGAGTGATCAGGTTATGCGTTCATATAAATGAATCGAAATCTGGGTTGGCGTTTTCTTGCTGTCAGGCATCGCTGCTCTGGCAATGCTCGCTGTGCAGGTTACCGATACAGGAATCGGTTCTCGCGATACCTACCGAATTGAAGCCAGATTCGAGAACGTGGGTGGCCTGGCACAAAACGCTCCGATTATGATTGGCGGCGTTCGGGTTGGTCGAGTGGCCAGCATTCGAATTGATCCTGAAGAATATATTCCTGTGGTCAGTATGGATATTGACAGCCAATATGATGAACTCCCGGATGATACAGGGGCATCAATCCTGACTTCTGGCCTGCTGGGTGCGCAATTTGTCGGTTTATCGCCGGGGTCATCGGAATTTTATCTGGAAGAAGGCGGCGAAATGGAATTCACGCAATCGGCAGTCCAACTCGAAACACTGATTGGGCAATTTTTGTATGGTCAGGATAATGACTAGGCAAAAGTACTTGTTTCCGGACTCTGCAAGGCATGGCCGCGGGGAGTGGATATGGCAGGTGATGGCCGGATTAGTCCTCTGTACCGTACTTGCCACAAGTTTCACATTCAGTTATGGCGAAGATGACCCAGCCGCCGTGCTTGATCGGACGATTCATTCTGCCCTCAAGGAATTTTCCGAAAGCAGGGGCCGACTAGCAGAAGATCCTCCTGCGTTGCTTTCACTCCTTGATCGGACCGTAGTACCCCTATTTGACTTTGACCGGATTGCCAGACTGGTTTTGGCCAAGCATTGGAAAAAAGCCAGTCAACAGCAACGTGATGCATTCTCTGTTGAGTTCAAGCGCCTGATGATTGCAACGTACAGTTCGGCGCTATTCAAATACAACGGTGAGCAGTATGTCAGGATCCTCGATGCAGAAATCAAGAAGAAAAAACAGAGTTTACTGGCCACGGTGCGAACCGAGCTGGTATTGGGTAATGGCTCAGCGCCGGTCCCGGTGGATTATTTCATGATCCGGACGGGCAATGACGGAGCATGGAAGATTTACAACCTGTCGGTAGCCGGACTCAATATGGTGATCAATTATCGTGGGGTATTTCAATCCTCGATTCTTGAAAAAGGACTTTCAGGAACCATTGATTCCCTGCGCGAAAGTAATGATCGATTCCTGCCTTCATGAGCAACATTGACATCAACGGTGGCCGAATCGGTTTGCAGGGTGAACTCAGTATTCATACTGTTCCCGGGCTGTTCCGGCTACATGCGGATTTTGCAGAACCGATCCGGATCATTGATCTTTCCGGGATTGAGAATGTTGACAGCTCCGGACTTGCGCTACTGGTTTACTGGCACGCCAGGCTGGCCGGAACTCCCGGATTTGCAGGATTTGAAAATTGCCCGGAGCGATTGCTTGACATAGCAAGACTGGTTGGGCTGGAGACAATATTTGCTGCCTGAGACCATTCACATTTGAGCATGGAAAACGATGAGGAATTGACAAACATGGTTACACCCGAGGATATCGAGAAGTGGATACGTGCCGGGCTTGAAGGCTGTGAAGTTTCAGCCGATGGCGATGGCCGGCATTTCGAAGCGCGCATTGTTTACCGGGGCTTTGCCGGCAAATCGCTGGTACAGCGACATCAGATGGTCTACAAGGTTCTGGGGGAAAAGATGCGGGAAGACATTCATGCGCTGTCCATGAAAACCATGACACCGGATGAGATATAATAAAAATCCTCGGAGTTTATTTTTTAAGGAGTTAGACATGTCTATTCAGGAGCAACTGAAGGAAGTCATTGAGAGCAACGAAATCATTCTCTTCATGAAGGGAACGCCGGAGTTCCCACAATGCGGTTTTTCTGGACGTACTGCCCAGATTCTCGAGGCGTGCGGAGCCCGTTATGCCTCGGTCAACGTGCTTGCTGATGATGCGGTACGTGAGGGAATCAAGCAATATTCGAATTGGCCGACCGTTCCGCAGCTTTACATTCGAGGAGAGTTTATCGGCGGATGCGACATCATGATGGAAATGTACGAAAACGGCGAGCTTGAGAAGTTGCTGAAGTCGGGCGAAGGAGAGTCAGGGCCCGAATCGGCTGAATGATGATTCTTGCAAGTCTGCCCTCAACGGTATAGACAATCTTTCGATCACCAATCGGGAAGACAGTTTACTCCCTGAAATGGGCTTGCTTAATATTACGAAGTCTGGTTTGCCAGGCTATGCTTGGCGACTGGATAAGGGATGCTTCACTCGAATTCACATTCGAAAACAAGCTCCAGGACCTCAGCTGTTTTCGTGATGCCCCTCGGATTGCGGGAGGTAGTCTGTGAACATTGACCGTTATATCGGCAAAGACTATTCCATAATTTGTGCCAACATTCGCCTGGCGCAATTTCTCAAGCATCAATACGCACAGCAACAACTGCAGAATGGCCTGAAGAGTTGGGAAACTCCCGATATCCTGCCATGGATGTCATGGGTTCGACGCTGTTGGAGCGACCTTCGGATCCGGCATAAAGGCCTTGAACTGTTGCTGAATCCAACGCAGGAGGTTCTGCTCTGGCAGGAGGTCATTGAAGCACAGGTGGATACGAGTTTCCTGTGGCATATTCCCTCGATAGCGGGACAGGCGCAATCCGCCTGGCAAATCATGAAGGAATACCGAATCCCCGAGTTTGACGACTCGGAAGGGCTTGGGGAGGATCATCTGAAATTTCGAACCTGGTCTCAGGTATTCAAGGATCGGTGCCAACGGGAAAACTGGATTGATGCATCCAGTATTCCCGAACGCATCGGGAATGACCTGGTCAGGGAACTGGAACTGGCAAATTCCGGTATCGTGCTGGTAGGCTTTGATGTATTAACCCCCCAGCAGGAAGAATTTATCTCCAAGATCAAGGCAGTCGGAGTCGAGGTGGTTCATTTTCAGGAACCTGAAGGTCCGGTTGCCGAGATGCAGGTTACTCAATGTAATGACATCAGCGAGGAGATTCGTTTTGCCGCTCAATGGGCAAAACAGAAAATACAGGAAAATCCCCAGGCAAAAATTGGCATTCTGGCCCCGGGCTTGCGTGATCATCGCCAGCAAATCGTACATACCTTCGAAGAGGTGCTATCTCCCGGCAATCTCAGTTATGAACATGAACATACGCCTCTGCCATTTAGCATAACGCTTGGTCGATCACTATTGGAGTACCCGATGATTGCGGTAGCTTTCGATTTACTGGCTCTCAAGCCGCATGCTCTAACCCTGTCTGAAATCAGCAATCTACTGCGCACGCCATTTATCAGGGGAGAAGAGCACGCAAGCCGGGCTCTTCTGGATGAAATATTACGCAGCAAGAATCAGCAAATCTACTCCCTGAGGGAGATCAAGTACCATGTTGTTCAAATGGGCAAGAAAGGAGATTCCCCGAAACTGTTTGTTCGATCCTTGAGCAATCTTTTTGAATACCAGAAAACATTGCCAGTAAGCGATACGCCTTCAAGCTGGTCTGATCATTTTGCCGAAATGCTGGAGAAAATGGGATGGCCGGGCGAGCGGCAACTCAACAGCGATGAGCAGCAGCAGAACGAAGCATGGAGTTCAGTCCTGGAGAAGCTGGCTTCGGTTCATGTCGTCAGATCCAGGGTGAAACGTTTCGAGGCGTTTTCGATATTGCGTCGTGAGGCTGGTGATCAGGGTTTTCAGCATCACACGCCGGAGTCTCCCATTGAGGTCATGGATCCGCAAGGTGCTGCAGCAATGCAATTCGATCATGTCTGGATGCTGGGCATGAATGAAAACACATGGCCACGGCCGGTTGTTCCCAATCCATTCGTACCAATAAGGCTACAGTCCAGATTTGGCGTTCTACATGCCGATACACGGCTTTTCCTTGACTGGACAGAGCGACTTCAGCAGAAAATAATACGCTCAAGCCATAATGTGGTATTCAGTTATTCCTGCTTTGACGGGGATCGCCCGTTACTGGGCAGTCCGTTACTCCCTAGGCAGGAACGGTGTGATATCAAGAACAGTCTCCCAGAGACGATCGCATTCCAGCAGGTGGTTTTTGAGTCCGGTGAGACAGAAGAGATTGCTGACTTCGAGGCACCATTGGTCGAAAACCATTCGGGAGGAACCAGTATTTTTACTGATCAGTCGCAATGCCCATTCCGTTCATTTGCAAAACACCGCCTCTATTCACGCGGGCTTGAAGAGCCGGATATTGGCTTGAGCCCCATGCAGCGAGGGTCGATTTTGCATCGCTTGATGCAGTTATTCTGGGAGGATGTCAAATCCCAGCAAGAACTCATCAAGCGCACCCCCGAACAGCATGGCGAATTAATCACATCGCTCGTTGATCAGGAGATTCAGGAAAGCCAGAAAACCCTGCCGAGCGTGTTCACGCCGCAATTCAGCAAAATTGAAGCCACACGCCTGAAAGCGGTCATGACCAGTTGGATTGAAATTGAAAAAGCTCGCAAGCCATTTCGGGTGCGTGATCGGGAATTTCTGGTTGAGGAGTCATTGGAGGGTGTCAATTTTCGCGGTCGGGTTGACCGGATCGACGAATTGGATGACGGTTCTTTAGTGATCATTGATTACAAAACGGGAGTGCAATCTATTGGTGATTGGGTTCCCGAAAGACCCAAGAACCCGCAATTGCCGCTGTATGCAGTAACCCTGCCCGGAAATATTGCAGTAGTCGTTCTTGCAATTATGAAACAAGGCGATGATTTTGGTTACCGGGGGCTGGCGTCTCGGCAAGATGTCTTCAATTCTGGCAGTTCAATTAGAGACCCGGTCAAGAAATTCGAAGACGATTTGACAATCAGAAAAAAATTTTTATTTGACGATTATGCAGAAGACGGGACCTGGGATGATTTGCTGGGCCAATGGCGAAGTGATATCGAATCATTGGCGATTGAGTTTCGCAAGGGGTACGCTCCAGTCAAACCGATGGATAGCTATGTCTGTCAATATTGTGACCAGGGCCCATTTTGCCGAATTGGCGAAATCAGGAAAAATCGGGGGCAATCTTGAATACTCCAGTCGTCATTGAAGACAAAGATGTCCGGCAGGAGGTGCTGGATCCGGCACAATCCTTTATTGTGCAGGCACCGGCAGGTTCCGGCAAGACTGAGTTACTGATTCGGCGGTATCTTCGTTTGCTGCTGGTCGTTAACCAGCCCGAGGAGATTGTTGCGATTACCTTTACCCGAAAAGCAGCAGCCGAGATGCGAGAGCGAATACTGGATTCGCTTGCATTTGCGGAACAAGACCCAGACGGCCAGGAACATCAGGATTTAAGGGCAAAGGAGCGCTGGCAAATTGCCCGTAAGGTATTGAAGCGTAGTGAAGAGCTTGGCTGGCGTCTGACCAGCAACCCCGCACGAACCAGAATCCAGACCATTGATTCATTCTGTGGAAGATTGGTCAAACAGATGCCGGTGCTATCAAGGCTGGGCGGCCATCCTGAGATACTTGAAGATGCAAGGCCACTGTATCAGGAGGCCGCTGAGCGGGTACTGAAGATTCTTGATGAAGATATCTCCTTGTCAAAGGTTGAATCAGAGGATAGGCACATAAGCGAATCGATTGCCGTTTTATTGAGACATCTCGATAACAATCTGCCCCGTATTCGGGACTTGATTGCAATTATGCTGGCTAAGCGCGACCAATGGCAGGAATATGTTAGCGGTATGCAATCGGTCAAGGATGAACCGAATACAGAACTCAGGGAAACTCTTGAGTCATATATCGAAAACCACATTGAATCAGTACTTGATAGAGCTCGTATGGCGATTCCCAAGGAGAGTGGGGGCGAATTCTGCTTGATCATGAATTATGCGCTATCCAACCTTGGCGTGATTCTGCCAAACCAGTTTCTTGACGGTCTGCTTGAAGCGAATTCCGGGGATATCGACCTTTGGCGGGGAATCGCAAGAGTCTGTTTGACCAATGATGGAACATGGCGGAGCAGGATTACGGTCAAGGAAGGATTTCCGGCAGGTCCTGATAATCGTGAATTCAAGTTGCGGTTTAAGTCGCTTCTCGACATATTCGCCGAAGATGAAAAACTTCAGGAATGCTTTCAACAAATTCAGGGTCTGCCGGATCCATCCTATACCTCAGAAGAATGGGCGGTTCTTGAGGTCTTGCCTGAATTGTTGAGGAGATCCCATGGGGAGTTGCGTCTGTTGTTCCAGGAAAGAAATCAGGTCGATTTTGTAGAAATCTCGACCGCTGCCCAAAATGCACTCGGTGGAGAGGATGACCCCACTGATCTGGCGCTTTATCTGGATTATCGTATTCAGCATGTCTTGATTGATGAATATCAGGATATTTCCAAGGGCCAGCAACGGTTGCTGGAAAAACTGACGGCCGGATGGACAGATTCCGATGGGCATAGCCTTTTTCTGGTGGGCGACCCAATGCAGTCGATTTACCGATTCAGGGACGCAGAGGTCGGCTTGTTTCTTAAGACGTGGGGTGAACAACGCCTTGGCCAAATATTGGTTCAGCCCAGACAAATTACCATGAATTTCCGTTCCGACAGGGGTTTGGTCACCTGGGTGAATGATACATTTCCTGAAGTATTCCCAGCGGATTCAGACAGTCATATGGGGGCGGTCAGTTTTACCCAGGCAGTTGCCTTTCAGCCGCATACCGAGGAATACGGCACAAAGCTGCATGCGGCGGTGAATGGGCCGGGGGATGAGGCAGAGCAGGTTGTTGGCCTGATCAGGAAGACCAAATCGTCTCACCCCGAAGACACCATTGCAATATTGGTCAGAAACCGCAATCACCTCAAGCAAATCATTCCGATTCTGATTCAGTCAAACACCCTGTTTCGAGCAGTTGATCTTGAGAAATTGGGTGCTAATCCGATAATTCAGGATCTGATTGCCTTGACAAGAGCGCTGCATCATGAAGCGGACCGGGTTGCATGGCTTGCACTGCTGCGTGCACCGTGGTGTGGGTTGACTCTTCAGGACTTATTGCGGTTGGCTGGCGAGAATCGGTACCAGACAATCTGGCACTGCATGTGTGATGACCCTCTTGTTGAGAAATTGAGTCAGGACGGCCAGGAGCGACTTTTGCGGGTGCGATCGGTCCTGAAAAAGGCATTTGATCTTGAGAGTCGGATATCACTGCGACGCTGGATTGAAGGTGCATGGATCAATCTGGGCGGTCCGGCAACCTTGAAACAGAAGGATGACCTGGTGAATACAGAGACATTCTTCTGCGTGCTTGATGAAATGGATGAGGGCGGATATATACGAGATCGAAAAGCGTTTTTCGAGCGCATTGATGCGCTATATGCCGGTGCGGATATCCGGTCTGATAATACATTGCAGGTCATGACCATACACAAAGCCAAGGGACTTGAGTTTGACCATGTGATTTTGCCGGGTCTTGGCAATGGAGGAGGGAGAAGTGCGGAACAACTATTCTTGTGGTCGGATACGGCCGATGGCTTGCTGGTGGCGCCAATCAAAAGTTCAGATCAGGAGACAACATCCCGGACTTACGAGTTCATACAGAATTACGAAAAAAAGAGGAGGGACTATGAGGAAGGCCGCCTTCTGTATGTGGCACTGACCCGGGCCCGCAAGAACATGCACTTGATGATGTCGTTTAAGGGAGCAGAGCCTTCGAAAGGGTCCATGCTTGCCAAGCTATGGCCAAAGGTGCGTTCCGACTATGACAGATTAGCCGCAGCCACGGAAACCGATGGACCAGATCAAGAGGAGCAGCAAGCCGATGATGAATCCCTGAAAAGCATAAGGAGACTGACGGCGAAGTGGTGTCTGCCACAACCGCCGAGCCCTGTTGCATGGACCCCCTCTTTCCTGTTTGATCATGGGGAAGGGGATGAAGATTTCAAGTTGATAAAATTCAAGTGGGCAGGGCAAACCATAAAGCAAGTGGGTACGATCGTGCACCGATGCCTGGAACAGATCGCAACCGAAGGGGGTGAGCACTGGAATACGGATCGAATTGAAATGTGGCAGGATTATTTCCGGGATTCACTGCGATCAGTTGGTGTGGCCAGGGAAGATCTGGAAGAAGCAGTCGGTCTGGTTCGTACTGCCCTGACCCATACTTTGCAGGACTCCCGCGGGCAATGGATTGTCAGCAGCGAACACGAAGATGCAAAGTGTGAATTTGCGTTGAGTGGACTCTATCGAGATAATCTTGTCAATATCGTGATTGACAGAACCTTCGTTGATGGAAATGGAATACGCTGGATTGTGGATTACAAGACCTCGCGCCGTGAATCCGGGGGGGTCGAGGAGTTTCTTGATGATCAGGTTGAGCGATACAAGAGTCAACTGGAGAAATACGGGGACATCATGTCATCTTTTGATAATCGACCAATCCGGGTTGGATTGTATTTTCCGCTCCTCAAGGGTTGGCGTGAATGGTCCATACGACAATAGAGGTTTGACTAAAATCTTCATTACTCGCCCCTTTTTGTGGTGAGTACTGTTATCCAGTCGTTGCAAGAAGTAGGTTTTATTGGTGGCTTGTTTTCATTTGATAGAACTCTTCAAATGAGAATATTGTTTCTGCATAGCCATACCGGAGCCGAGCCACTTTTCTCCGTGTGGCTCCATGCTAAAAAGCGATTGGGTTTCCAAGGCTATAATAACCACAGGCAAAACCTGAACAGATCCTTGGTCGTGGGACAGTCGCTACCTTCGTTGAGAATCGTTCCACGAATCGTTGACAAATCGGGAATTATCATTACGACACGTCAAGCGTTCGATGACTTTATCTTAAAGGCAAATGCCATTGCACAAAGTGAGAAAGTGGATTGGCACAAGCGGCTAGAGGAGTGACTTGCCCATTTGAAGTTGTTCTACGATATGGTGGATGGGTTTATCCTGGACTATGTAAAGGCCGACCAGCTCCTGTGCACTCGAAGCAACAAGACCTTGAACGAGGAGAATATTGGATCATACGATGTAGATGTCCTTACGATAAAGATTATTGGTACCACGATCACACTTACCCCTATTGGTACACTTCTGATTGGCGGAAAAGAAAGAATTGACATGGTTGGACCTAAAGGAAAGGTCAAATTTGTACTTGTCCCCAAAGGTAGCACAGGACCGCGAATTGTTGTCAGAGAGGCAGAGTGCCACAATGATATAGATATCCACGATTTTTCTGAAACGAAAAAAGAAGAATCAATCAGGGAGTGGGAATGGAGAATAATGACATCACCCCCGCAGATCAGTTACCTTCCTCTAGACGGTGATGCCTTTTACTCTGCGATGCTTGAAGTGATCAATGGCTAGTTCCGGCCTGATTCGGTTTTCCAATGAACATCTGGGATTAGAAGAAATCAATAAAAAATTCGCTAACGTAGAAGATTCAGTGAAGTTGTATTTCTCCAGCGAGAATCCCCGGTTCCATGAAATTTTTTCTCTCTATTCTCAAGACGATCTTCTCAAAGAGCGGATGGATGTCTTGTGGAAAACGAACTCAATGCATCCATGACCGTTCTTGCTGCTGTCGAGGCTGCTTTCAGAATTGACTTTGAACTGCGATGCCGGAAAAACAATACCGAGCCACTTTCGAACCGATTCAGAAGAGTGCGGCATGGGAGGATGCAGCATACGATTTCCTTCCCGCAAGAGATTTTGGGCATATGGGAGAAAGAGTATCCCAAAAGCGAAGAAGTAATCGCTGATTTGCGCAAGGCTTTCCGATTTCGTAACTGGCTTGCTCATGGTCGATATTGGATACCCGAAACAGGTAAAATTGATTATGGTGATATATGCGCACTCGCAGAGAGTGCTTTTTCAGCCTTGCCACGTGAAGGATTGAGTTGAACGTCATGAAATCCAAGGTTGTCGTCTTTGGTGGAAGTTGAGTGCGGTAGATCTCTGGCATGACCACGTACTTCCCAACAATATCCAGATAGCGACATCGACCGCACCGTCAGTAATATTGCGTACAGGACAACTTTAGATTCGCACCCAGGTTCTTTGGCGATATGTCGATTGTGTTTTGTAACAGAGAGTTGGGCATGGCGATGTCTTCGACCTGCCTTCACGGCCCAGATGGATTTTTGGTGAATCATGAATGAACCAATGGGTAGCCTGACACGTTGCGAATGGTGTGGGGATGATCCCCTGTACCAGGATTATCATGATTACGAGTGGGGGGTTCCCTTGCACGACAATCAGAAACTGTTCGAGTTCTTGTGTCTTGAAGGTGCACAGGCAGGGCTCAGCTGGCTTACCATTTTGCGCAAACGGGAGCGTTATTTTCAGGTCTTTGATGGATTTGATCCTGATGTGATCGCCCGTTACGATGCAGGAAAAAAAGCGGAGTTGATGGCTGATCCCGGTATTGTTCGCAATCGCTTGAAGGTGGATGCCTTCATCAACAATGCGCGAGCCACGCTCAGTATGCGTGAAGCTGGGTTGACGCTGGATGCGTTTCTGTGGGACTTTGTTGATGGAAGGCCCATGCAAAACGCCTGGCGCACACAGGATCAGGTGCCGGCCAAGACTGATTTGTCTGACAGGTTAAGCCGGGCACTCAAGGAACGGACCTTTACCTTCGTGGGCCCAACGATCTGTTATTCCTTCATGCAGGCTACCGGCATGGTTAACGACCATTTGGTCAGTTGTTTTCGCCACGCCCAGATACAGGAACAGGCAGAGCAGCTTACGCGACAAGCAATCGGTTGACTCGCTTGACGAACTCGCCTGGATTATTCAGGGTTGCCCCCTCTGCCAGAAGGGCTTGATCAAAAAGGAGTTTCGCCCAGTCTTCAAGTTTCTCACTCTCCGGATCCATGCGTTTGATCAAGGCATGGTCAGGGTTGATTTCCAGTATAGGCTTGGCAGTGGGAGCATTTTGTCCAATGGCCTTCAGCAGCCTTTCCATATTGCCGCCCATATCCGTTTCATCGGCAATCAGGCAACTTGGCGAGTCGACGAGACGGTTCGAGAAACGGACATCTTTTACAGTCTCATCCAGAACCTCCTTGATTTTCTGAACCAGGGTATTTTCTGCGGCCTTCTCCTCTTCGGTCTTCTTGCTGGATTCCCCGTCTTTCGCGTCCTCAAGTTCCAGGTCGCCTTTAGCGATAGACTTCAGGGTCTTGTCTCGAAATTCAGAGACGTAGGAAACAAACCATTCATCGATCGGCTCAGAGAGCAGAAGTACCTCAATGTCCTTCTTGTTGAATATTTCGAGATGTGGCGATGAACTTGCTGCCGTGTGACTTTCCGCCGTCAGATAGTAAATATGCTTCTGGCTCATCGGCATTCTGTCAACATACTGATCAAGGGATACCGTTTGTGATTCCCCGTCGCCCCTGGTGCTTGAAAAGCGCGCTAGTTCAGCAATGGATTGCCGGTTTTCGTGATCCTCAACCACCCCTTCCTTGAGTGCCTTGCCGAACTCCTTCCAGAGCTTGTTGTAGGTATCCTCATCCGATTTACTCAGTTTTTTGAGTTCACCCAATACCCGCTTGACGGCGGCTTGACGTATCTTGTCAATATCCCGATTCTGTTGCAGGAATTCCCTGGATACATTCAGTGGCAGATCGGCACAGTCGACCAGTCCCCGAACAAACCTGAGATAGTTCGGCATCAGGGTTTTGGCATCATCGGAGATAAAGATTCTACGCACATACAGTTTAATGCCATGTCGTTGTTCGCGGTCCCAGAGATCAAAGGGTGCAGTGGAGGGAATGAAGAACAGCGAAATGTAGTCCATTTTCCCCTCGACCCGGTTGTGGATGGTCAGGGCAGGAGGAGCGGAATCATAAGTCAGTGAAGAATAAAACTGGTTGTATTCTTCTTCTGTAATCTCTGTTTTGGGACGAGTCCAGAGAGCTGACCCCTTGTTGACAGCGTCCCATTCTTGACCTTCTTCCTGCCTGGGTTCGGTCTTTTCTGCATCATCGGATTCCTCGGCAACCGGATCAGGTTGTTTGGGCATCAGAATCGGGATCGAGACGTGGTCTGAATATTTTTCGATGATGTTCCTAATGCGGTATTCATCTGCGTACTGGAAATCATCGTCTTTGAGATTGATAATGATCTCGGTCCCTCGGTTGGGCCTGTCTATGGACGATATTGTATATTCGCCAGTGCCATCCGAACTCCACATGACTCCCGACTTGGATGGAGTTCCAGCCTTTCGGGTGAGCAGGGTGACCTGTTTGCCAACCAGAAAGCAGGAATAGAATCCGACCCCGAACTGGCCGATGAAATCAGCATCACCGGAAGATTTGTCCGCTTCCATCTTTTCGATGAACGCCCGTGTTCCCGAACGCGCAATCGTACCGATATCCTCAACCACTTCATCATAACCCATGCCAATACCGTTATCCCGAATGATGATCGTCTTGTTTTCCTGGTCGATAGAAATCCAGATTCCCAGTGCCTCGTCGTTCTCAAGCAGGTTTTTGTCAGTGAGGGACGCAAAACGTAATTTGTCGCAGGCATCGGAAGCGTTTGAAATCAACTCACGAAGAAATATTTCCTTGTTGCTGTAGAGTGAGTGAATCATCAGATTCAGCAACTGCTTCACCTCGGCCTGGAAAGAACGGGTTTCGGAGGCTGGAGTGCCTGTTTTGGCTTTTTTCGATTTTGATTTTGTCTCGGAACTCATGATCAAGGACTAGAATTGTCAACAAGGGCTGTAACAATGGGGATTGACTTCCCACCTTTCAAGCGTGGATGCCACAAAACGGCAGTGACTCAGTTTGAAGATATGTCGGCAGTTCTGTCGCGCTGCATTATTTGTAAACAGATTGCGGACGTTTGATAATTGAACAACGGGGTATGAGGGCTAATTCATGTGGATCATGTTTCCTGCAAGCCCATCATGTTGCGTACAGTCCCGCCGTCCCGTATTTTTCAAACATCCTTGCCCAGACGAAGACCCGCTTGGACGATGGTTTTGCAAGCATTCTGAAGGAAAATCATGAAATCAATTTCAACAGTTCTTGTCATGCTCTGGTTTCTGGTGGCTGCCCTTACGGCTGTCGCCGAAGAGGGCGGCAGTTTCACCCTCCTGAACAGCCATGAGAGCGACTACACCGTCATCGATCATGCCAGTGGCCAAAGTCACTAGGGGAGCGATTACAGGTACCAGCACCGTGCTGAAAAGCAGCGGTGTACCGTTCGTGAAAGGGTTTTCTTCTCTCATGACCTGTATTATTCTATGCACGCACAACGGAAGATGGTCTCGGCCTTGAGGCGCCCTGCACGATCAGCGCCGATGACGGCGATAGCCTGTTTCTAATATCCTGGCGAAAAGCCGGACGCTTGCAGGCGGAGGGGTGCAGGACAGAGCGGGATTGTTGGCGGTACCGGGAAGTACGCAGGTATCAGCGGCAGTTGTTCCCATGACACGAAGGGTCTGGCTGGCAACCTTGCGGTCAACATTCGCGAGTGCGGCTGGATGAGATAGGCTTGCTGCAAGACTGATTGCAGCCATGCACTGGAAGCACAAGGCCGGGGCGAAGCACAAGGCCGGGGCGAATAATTGGGGGATTATAGCTATTCATTGACAGGGCAGGCAGAGTAATACTAATCCCTATCCAAAAACAGAAAACATGGAAATACGTTCAACGCCCTGCATGACGTGGTTCTTGAAAGTTCGGAAGTTTCACCCAATGGGTGATTCCAGCTTCGGGGCTGAAACTCACGGCGCATGGGACTTCGCACCTGACACGGACTGCTCTATATTATGGATTAGGGTCTATATTTATCATATACTTAATGAACTTATCTGGCGAACAATGAACTCCGAAACCTGATACATGAATAACGGAAACGACAGTAACATCACCGATGAAAACTACACCCATGCAAGGTTCTGGAAATGTGCCTTGCAGGTGAATCCACATTCTTACAGGGCAAACTATCGAGGCCAGGCAAGCGGGTTTGACCCAAAAACCTACGCCGATGAAATATGCAGAATCTGTATGAGGGAAGGAATCAAGGTCGTGGGTTTGGCAGACCACGGTAGAGTTTCAGATGCCGAAGAAGTCCGACAAAGACTTGATCAAAATGGAATAGTAGTATTTCCCGGATTTGAAATAACAACAACAGAAAAGGTTCACTGGGTTTGCCTGTTTCCTGAAACTACCAGTGCGCAAGAACTCGAACGTTACTTGGGGAAACTGCAACTGACTAATCCCCAGTATGGCACTCGACCTTCACCCCTTGGCGGTCAAAAGCTTATGCAAGAGGTAGAAAATCTTGGTGGATTCTGTTATGCGGCTCATGTTACGTCAAATAAAGGCGTGCTGAAGGAAAAGTTAAATAATCTGTGGACGAGTGCCGAGTTGCGTGTTGTCCAAATTCCCGGAAAAATTGAAGACCTGCCTCACAGCTACAAGTCGATTATCCTCAATCAAAACAGCGATTACTGTCGCGAATATCCGGTGACGGTAATTAACGCCAGAGATATTGTCAACCCTGGAGATCTATGTGACCCGAGGGCAACTACTTTCATCAAGATGACGCGTCCCTGCTTTGAATCATTTTTAATGGCTTTTGAGGACCCGGAGTCACGCGTTTGTCTTTCTGACAACATGGCTGAACGGCATTACAGCTATATTGAAAGCATTCACATTGAGGGGGGGTTTTTAGATGGTCTATCCGCTGAAATATCAGATCATCTCAATGCGGTTATTGGTGGACGCGGCACTGGAAAATCAACATTTCTTGAATGTATCCGATATGCGCTTGACATCCCTCACAAAGGAGAAGATGCAAGGCGGCAGGGCGAACAGATTGTCAGGGAAAATCTTGGGAGGTTTGGAGGACGAATCTCTCTAAAACTGCGTTCAGCATCTAATCACATGAAACCTTATACAGTCATCAGGCGCTACGGAGAACCACCCCGCGTGATTGATGATGGGCAGAATGAATCACTGCTGCACCCCGGAAAAGACCTCTTGCCGAGAATTGAGATATATGGTCAGAATGAGATTTATGAACTGGCAAAAAACCCCGATTCTCTAACAAGAACAATTGAGCGTTTTTTACCTGGCAAGCAAGAACTGGAATCCCGGCTGGCAGGATCATACAGGCGACTTAAGGAGAACAGCAGTAAGCTGGTCAAATATCTGGAAATGAAAGATGAACATGAACAGAAAATTGCCAGCCTTCCTAAACTTGAAGAGCAAGTCAGGCAGTTTGAGGACCTGGGGATTGAAGACAGGCTGAAACTTGTTCCATTGCTGGAGAAGCAGCGACAATTAGAAAAAAGGGTTATTGAAGAAAACAAGCGTGTGCGCAGTGGTAGACGTGAACTGGAGGAATCGTTGCCAGACCTGGTGTTTATGGACGAGAGCATTCTTGAGGAACTCCCCCATGCCGACTTGTTTCGACACGCCCGATCCGTTCTCAAGACCTTGGTGGAAAAGATGCGTCATATACTTGAAGATATTGACAAAACTTTCGAAGATGCTGATGCCGCGCTCAATGAGCTTTCTCGGAAAATAACTCATGAAATTAAAAATTCAGAACTTCAACTCGAGAAGGATTTCGAAAAGGTTCCAAGTGCAGGCGGGAAGGATGGCAATGAAATCGGGAGAAACTATCAGCAGCTTCTCAGAGAAATAGAGCAGGTGAATCCAACTCGCGAGAAATTAGCATTGATAAACAGTTTGGTGAATGAACTGGAGCAGGATCGTCGAAACCTGCTGGGAGAAATATCCGACTTGCGCTCAAGGAGACTGATTGCCAAACAATCTGCTGTCAGGAAAA
>VXPI01000094.1 GCA_009839585.1 Gammaproteobacteria bacterium | reverse complement strand
ATGTTACACTTGTCCAGTCAGCCTGAATGATTAAAACATGCCGCTATGTATGAACGTCTTTTGGAACGGAAAGTGCAGGAAGCACTGGCAGATACGCCGGTTGTACTGGTTGTAGGGCCGCGCCGAGCGGGCAAGACGACACTGGTCAGAAAAGTGGGAGGAATGAAGCGCAACTATATCTCGCTTGATGACAAGACAATGCTTGATTCCGCACTGTTCGATCCGGCTGGTTTCGTACGCGACTTGAATATGGCTACCATAGATGAAGTTCAGCGTGCTCCTGATCTGATATTGGCGATCAAGAAATCTGTGGATGAAGATCTTCGGCCTGGCCGATTTCTGCTGACCGGTTCGGCAAATGTCATGACTCTTCCAAGGGTTGCAGACAGTCTGGCCGGTCGAATTGAAATTCTTGAAATGCTGCCGCTAGCATGTTCTGAAATCGCAGGAGTGGAAACAACATTTCTTGATCGACTATTCGCAGGCGAGTTGCAAGGCAGTAGGTCATCATGCTCTGGTAACCAGCTGATCGAGAAAGTAGTGGCTGGCGGGTTTCCTGAAGCATTAGCACGCACAAGCGAGAGGCGACGACAGGTTTGGGCCAGGTCCTGGATGAAGTCGGTCATCACACGTGACCTTCGAGATATTGCAGAGATTGAAAAACTTACTGAACTGCCAAGTTTTGTCCGATTGCTGGCGGAACATTCAGGAAGTCTGATCAATTATTCACAACTCGGTGCAGGTATAGGGGTCAGCCATAAAACAAGCTATCGGTATTGCCGATTGCTTGAGCAGATTTTTGTCGTTGTTGCATTGCAGCCATGGCATACAAATGCGCTTAAAAGGATAGTGAAGACACCCAAACTGCATTTTATTGACTGTGCACTACTCGCATCAGCATGTGGGTTGACTGTTGCCAGATTGAAGGCAGATCGCCGAAAATTCGGTGGCATGCTTGAAAATTATGTATTCTCGGAATTGCTGAAACTGATAGCAGTTTCGGACTTGCAACTTACGCCTTGCCATTTTCGTGATCACCAGATGCATGAAGTAGATATTGTTTTGGAGCGCGATGATGGAATGATTGCCGGGATTGAAGTCAAGGCGTCTTCCACGGTGAGGAGGGAAGACTTTACAGGACTGAAAAATCTATCAGAGGCATGCGGTGATTGTTTCAGCCAGGGAGTTATACTTTATGACGGAATCGAGGCCGTCCCGTTTGGCGACAGGATGGCTGCTGTGCCGCTATCCTCTCTTTGCGAATGAAGACTGCTTTACCGGGTTTCCGATTAGTCCGGGCTCAAGCCAGAGGTCTATCATGAGGCAATTTACTCCAATTCGACCCAACAACCGGAATCACCAGCAAGCGATTGATTTATAACCTGCTGAATCGCTATAATATGCACCTTTATTTTTTCATAATGGAGTCCATGGGAGTCTCAGCGATATGAATTTTACCTACTTGCCGATCCTGCTCGGTGCTTTTGGCATGCTATCTGCCCTAGTGGTCTATCGGATGATCCTCAAATACCCTGCGGGTGAAGGAAAAGTCGCAGAAATTGGCGATCAGATACACCGCGGTGCGATGGTGTTTATGCGGAGGGAGTATACTTATCTGCTGATCTTTGTCGCTGTCGTATCCGTATTCATCCTGTTTTCGGATCTCGGAATCAAAACCACCATCGCCTTTTTGGTCGGTGCGTTTTGTTCGGGGATTGCTGGCTATATCGGTATGTATTCGGCGACGCATGCCAATGTACGAACTACAACGGCAGCGGCCCAGCATGGAGCTGAAACAGCACTTGCGGTTTCATTTTTTGGCGGTTCGGTAATGGGCCTCACGATTGCTGCAATGGGACTTCTGGGTATTGGATTCCTATACCTTCTCTACGGCGGTGACCCTCATACGGCACATGTCATTCACGGATTTGGCATGGGCGCTTCATCCGTTGCATTGTTCTCGCGTGTAGGTGGAGGCATCTTCACCAAAACCGCAGATGTCGGCGCAGACCTCGTCGGTAAGGTTGAAGCGGGTATTCCGGAGGATGACCCACGTAACCCTGGCGTTATTGCCGATAATGTTGGTGATAACGTCGGCGATGTGGCCGGTATGGGATCCGACATTTTTGAATCCTACTGTGGTTCGATCATTGCCACGATTGCGATTGCCTCAACCCTGCCTCTGGCCTTGACCGCTATCTATGGTGAAAGACAAACCCTGATGTTCCTGCCGCTCGCACTGGCATCAGCCGGCATTCTGTGTTCAATTCTGGGGGTTATCCTGGTTAAGCTGAACAGTGCAAAATCACCGGAACTTGCGCTTCGTATTGGCACTATAGGAGCGACCATAGTATTCATGGTATTTGCCTACGGAGTCGTCAGTTGGCTGGATGTCAACACAAGAATCTGGGTTTCGGTTGTGGTTGGTGCTGCCGGAGGTATCGGTATCGGGTTAATTACCGAATACTACACTGGCGGCAAGCCAGTCAGGGAAATCGCCAAAAGTGGCGAGACAGGAACCGCGACCGTGATGATCACGGGTCTCGCTGTCGGCATGCAGTCCGTAGTGGTGCCATTATTGATTATTGCCGCAATTATCTTGGTCTCCAGCAATCTCTCAGGCTTGTATGGTGTAGGTATCTCAGCGGTTGGCATGCTGGCTACCGTTGGTATCACCATGGCTATTGATGCCTACGGCCCCGTCGCTGATAATGCGGGAGGCATTGCTGAAATGTCCGGTCTGGGCGAGGATGTCCGCAAAATCACCGACTCGCTGGACGAGCTTGGAAATACCACAGCCGCGATAGGCAAGGGCTTTGCCATCGGTGCGGCCGCACTGGCAGCGTTGGCCCTGATCTCGGCATTCATTGAGACCGTTTCGGTCCTGAATCCGGACTTTTCCCTGGAAATGAGCAATCCAATAGTGCTGGCTGGCATGTTTCTAGGCATGATCTTCCCCTTTTTGGTGTCTTCACTGACCATGAATGCAGTGGGTAGCGCAGCATTCGACATGATTCAGGAAATACGTCGTCAGTTCAGGGAAATTCCCGGCCTTATGGAGGGCACTGCAAAGCCCGATTCCGATCGTTGTGTTGATATTGCGACCAAAGCGGCACTGAAACGCATGGTGCCGCCAGGTGTGCTGGCAGTAGTTGCTCCCTGCGCTGTCGGGTTTGGGCTGGGTGCCCAGGCACTCGGTGGCATGCTGGGTGGTGCGCTCCTTGGTTGTGTAGTAATGGCCCTGACCATGGCAAATGCTGGTGGCGCATGGGACAATGCAAAGAAATACATTGAAAAAGGAAACTTCGGCGGCAAGGGATCTGAAGTTCATGCGGCGGCAGTGGTGGGTGATACGGTCGGAGATCCGTTCAAGGATACTTCCGGTCCGTCCATGAACATTTTGATCAATGTCATGGCCATCGTGAGTCTGGTTATTGCGCCGCTTTTGTAATCCGTCAGTAACCTGATGGGAAGATGGCGGGATTCCACTGTCTTCCACTCATTCGACAAGTTCGCGTTAAACCCGAATTTTCTGACAGCTTGGCTACACCTCAAAATCCGTGTCCAGTTTCCTGGGCACGGATTTGTTTTTTAGCTGGATGTAGTACGGGATCCCGTTTCGAAATTCAGGATAGTCTTCGCCCTCCATCAGCGGCGCAATATAGTCCCGACAGGCTTGCGTGATTCCATATCCGCTTTCGCCGATAAAATGCCCCGGCATTTTTTTTTCGATATTGGCCACTTCCGTTAACGCAGTCTTGCCGATTTCCCATTGATACGGATGGTCGCTTGTACGAATAATTGCCGGCATCACCGAGTTCTCCCCGTCTAGTGCCATCAGTACGGCGGATTCGCCAACCGCGTAGGCCTGTTCGACATCCGTTTTCGAAGCAATATGACGCGCTGATCGCTGCAGGTAATCTGCAACGGCCCAATGGTATTTGAATCCCGTATCCTGCTTGACGATGGATGCGATCGTTGGCGCAACACCCCCCAACTGCTGATGTCCAAAGGCATCGCTTCTGCCCTGATCGGTCAGGAACCGGCCATCCTTGTCGGTAACCCCTTCCGATACGACAATCGAAACCTGACCATGTTCGAAGACAGAATTCTGAACGCGTTCGATAAACCGCTCACGATCAAAAGCGATTTCGGGAAACAGGATAATCAGTGGTATCGGATAGTCTTGACTCGAGGCCATACCGCCCGCGGCAGCAATCCATCCGGAATGGCGGCCCATCACTTCAAGGATGAATACCCTGGTTGAGGTCAAGGACATCGAGGCAACATCGAGGCTTGCTTCGAGGACCGAGGTTGCGATATATTTGGCCACGGATCCGAACCCCGGGCTGTTATCGGTAACCGGCAGATCGTTGTCCACGGTTTTGGGGACGTGAATGGCTTGTACCGGATATCCCATCTCCTCCGATATCTGGGCAATCTTGAGGCAGGTGTCCGCGGAGTCGCCACCACCGTTATAGAAGAAATAACCGATGTCATGGGCCGCGAAGACATCAACGAGCCTCTGGTATGCGTCATGGCTTTCCTGAATGCTTTTCAACTTGTACCGACAGGAACCGAATGCGCCTGAAGGTGTAGTGCGGAGCCTTGCGATTGATTCCGGAGACTCTTCGGAGGTATCGATTAAATCTTCCTTGAGGATCCCGACAATTCCGTTGCGTCCGGCATAAACCCTGCCGATTTGGTCCGGGTATTTGCGTGCGGTTTCAATAATGGCGCAGGCGCTGGCGTTTATGACGGCCGTAACACCGCCTGATTGCGCATAGATCGCATTTTTACTCATTGTGAAATGAATGTTCTTCAGATAGGGGGGCTGGAGATGCGATTCTACATGATTGCAATCACAATCCCGACTAATCATCTTTCGAACTCCGGATCGACCTGATCAGGACTTCCTGTTCCTCCGGGTCAGATTGACGGACAGGTCTGGCGAGGGCAATAATCATGGTCCGGCATCTTGAAATTCCATGCTGAATCAGTAAAATTCACTTTCCTTTCCGGTCCAGACACCTGTCCTCAATGTAGCCATGAAACGTACATTTCAACCCAGCAATCTCAAACGCAAACGTACTCACGGATTCCGGCAGCGCATGCGAACCCGTTCGGGTCGTGCAGTAATCAATGCCCGTCGTGCCAAGGGACGAGCTCGACTTAGTGCCTGATCTGACCGTTCAAGTTGGCAAATTCGGCGAGACTGGCTCGTTGTCAAAGAATCGTTGACAGTGCGTCATTCAGGGCCCGGGGCCGGCAGGGGATTTCGGTGCATGGACGCTATTTCAGAATCCGTGCGATGGATAGCCAGTTCCGGTATCCGAGACTTGGACTGGTTGTCTCGAAGAAGGTCAGTAAAAAAGCAGTACAGAGAAATCGAATAAAACGCCAGATTCGTGAAGTATTCCGATATTCCCAGGGTCAGCTATCGGATATGGACTTTGTCGTGTTCGCAAACCCGGGTATCTCCGGTGAGACCAATGGAGTGTTGAATCGGGAATTGATGCGCCTGTTCGGGATCAGTCAAGAAAAATGTCAAAGTCAAAAGTAGATTTGCCGCGCCGTTGTCTGCGTTTCTTGATCCGTGTCTACCAGCTCGCTATCAGCCCGTACCTCGGCAGTAACTGCCGATACCATCCCTGTTGTTCATGTTATGCCCTTGAGGCGATTGATGAGCATGGTGCATGCAAGGGTGCACTGTTGACGATCAGGCGAATTGCCCGATGTCATCCCTGGAATGCAGGTGGTTACGATCCGGTGCCCAAGGGATTGCCGGATTCCGAACAGACATAAAACCGGATTATCTGGCATGCAGTTTCAGCGAATTCTCCTTTTTGTCGCCCTTGGGCTGACGCTGGTCATGATCTGGACATCCTGGCTGGATTTCACCAGCAATTATCAGGCTGAAGACAGTGTTAATCTGGAGCAGGCTCCAGTCACACCGAGTGGGGTTAGTTTGGAAGAGGTGCCAGATACGCCAACAGTTGTTGCCGAGAGTACTCCGCAGACATCTGAAATTCCTGGGCTGGAACCCTCTCCCGATTCGGAAGACCTGTCTGGCAGAATCGTTACAGTCAAAACCGACTTGGTGAATGCCGAGATTGACCTCCAGGGCGGCGACCTGATTCGTATTGAGCTTATTGATCATCCGGTAAACGTGGATACCCCGGACGATCCATTCGTGCTGATGTTCAGGGAGAATTCCCGTTTGTTTGTTGCACAGAGTGGCTTGATCGGAAGCGAGGGTGAGTACCCAAACCACAATGTTCTCTACAGTACTGATCAAGCCAATTTCGATTTGGCCGGTCGCGACAGTATGGAAGTAGTCCTTGACTGGACTTCACCGCAAGGTATCCAGTATCAGAAGGTTTTTTTGTTCAGCAGGAACAGTTATCGGATAGAGACTGCTTTCAGGGTGATGAATTCCAGCGATACTCCCTGGACCGGTTTTGTGTATGGACACCTGAAACAAACCGAAATCGACTCCGGGGGAACCATGGGCATACTTGGCGCATTACCAAGTTTTAGCGGAGCGGCTGTCTATACTGAACAGGACAAATACGAAAAAATCAGTTATGACAACATGCGTGATGAGACACTGAATCTGAGCACTGATTCAGGCTGGATTGCGATGATGCAGCATTATTTTGTCGTGGCATGGCTGCCTACGGGAGCGGACAACTACCAGTTCTACTCCGGAGTCAGTGATGACAGGGATCCACAATATCGAATTGGCTACAAGACACTCCAGCCAGCGACCATTCAGCCTGGTGAATCCGGGCAGCTGGATACTGTGCTGTACGCCGGCCCCAAGGAGCAGGTTCGACTGGACCGGCAGGGAGCTGCCGGACTCAAGCTGACCGTGGATTACGGGTGGCTAACGCCCATTGCATCGCCATTGTTCTGGCTGTTGCAGAAAATTCATGGATTCACGAACAACTGGGGATGGGCGATCATTTTTCTCACCTTTCTGGTCAAGCTGGTGTTTTATCCGTTGTCGGCTACCAGCTACAAATCAATGGCCAGGATGAAAAAACTGCACCCGCGCATGGTCACGCTCAAGGAGCGTTATGGCGATGACAAGCAACGTTTTCAGCAGGAAATGATGAAAATGTACAAGGAAGAGAAAGTTAACCCGGCGGGGGGATGCTTGCCGATCCTGATTCAGATTCCGGTGTTTATCGCCTTGTACTGGGTATTGCTGGAAAGTGTGGAACTGCGGCAGGCCGATTTTATGCTGTGGCTGAATGATCTGTCGGTACCGGATCCATATTTTGTATTGCCGATCATCATGGGTGCATCGATGCTGATTCAGCATTTTCTGAATCCTGCTCCGGTCGATCCCCTCCAGAAAAAGATCATGATGGCCCTGCCATTTGTGTTCACTGTTTTCTTCTTGTGGTTTCCCGCAGGTCTGGTATTGTACTGGGTAGTCAACAATATCCTTTCCATTGCCCAGCAGTACTACAACACCCGAAAATACGCCGGCAACTGAACGCTCCGGCCTGGATTCCCGCGAAACTATTGTTGCCGTTGCTACGCCTCGTGGGCAGGGCGGGATCGGCATAGTCAGGGTATCGGGGCGAGAAGCTGGCCTGATCGCCAACAGGGCTCTCTCGGCCAATCCGGTGCCGGGCCAGGTGAAATACTGTTCCTTTCTGGATTCGAATTCCGAGACGATTGACCGTGGTATCGCCTTGCGTTTTCAGGCGCCAAACAGCTATACCGGTGAAGATGTGCTGGAGTTTCAGGGGCACGGTAGTCCAATCCTTCTGGATTTGATCGTCAGGCAATGCATAGAGCTTGGAGCACGACCAGCCGAGCCCGGTGAATTCAGCAAGCGGGCATTCCTGAACGGTCGCATTGATCTGGCCCAGGCCGAAGCAATTGCAGATGCCATCAACAGCACTACTGAATCGGCAGCCCGGTCAGCGTTGCGTTCGATGAAGGGTGAATTATCGCGCAAGGTTGAAGAACTTGTCGAACAACTGACGGATCTCAGGATACTGGTTGAAGCATCGATAGATTTCCCTGAAGAAGAGATCGACTACTTGAGTGAATTGAAGGTATTGCGGAGGCTGGAAGCATTGGCTGATCAGTTCGATGAGGTTCAGTCATGCATGCAGCAGGGCCGGATCCTACGTGATGGACTCAAGGTTGTGTTGACCGGTTTGCCCAATGCGGGAAAGTCAAGTCTTCTGAATGTGCTGGCAGAGCAGGATCGGGCGATTGTCAGTGATCTGCCCGGTACAACCCGGGATACCCTGGAGCAGATTATCGATCTGGAGGGCATGCCCATGGAGATTGTGGATACGGCGGGTATCCGGGATACGCAGGATGAAATTGAGGCAGAGGGGGTACGGCGTGCCAAGCGTGTTCAGGAAGATGCGGACATGGTATTGCTGGTGGTGGATGATGACACAACTGATCAATCGGAAGTCGAACGCTTGATGTCGAGTCATGACCAGTTCCCGGTGCTTCTGGTTCGAAACAAGATTGATCTTTCGGGGCGAGATCAATCCGAAGATTTGATGGAGGCGTGTATTTCGGCAAAGACCGGGCAGGGCATCGAGGAATTGAAGGAGAAAATCCAGTCTTCAGTGGGTTATGTCGGAGAGCAGGAGGGAACATTCATGGCCAGACAGCGCCATATTGACGCACTGTTGAGGGCAAGAATATCGCTGGATGCAGGAATGGAACAGTTGCGCCGGAATCAGGCAGGCGAGATGCTCGCCGAAGACTTGTCCCTTTGTCACCGGGCCCTGGCAGAGATCACGGGTAAAATTACCAGCGATGAGCTGCTTGGGATGATTTTCAGTTCATTTTGCATTGGGAAGTAAAGTGATTGTTCGATTGAAATTAGGGCTGGCCAGATATTCATGACCGAAATCAAGAGTTCTGGAAGCCTTCATCACTGGATTATGGATCTTACTGTATCAGTAGCCCCCGTTGCGAACCGGGACAGGCATTACGGCTGATGGCTTTCTGGTCCCGGGGCGTTCAGGCAAGATGTTCGACACCATAAGAAGCTCGAATTGTAGTATCGTTACCTAAAAAGAGTGAGGGTGAGTATTGAAATCCGGCCGGATTGAGGGATGGCGAAAAACGCCAGCATGAATGGCTGGCATCGGGCCGAGGCAGAAAGCCCCGGTGGGATTACCGCGAGTTATCGTGTGTTGGCACGATTTGTCAAAAGGTGCACATCGATGGAAAATAGGCCGCACAAGCTACCGTTTCTTCTATCAATGGCCTGGTTCGGATTTCGGTATTGTGGAAGTTTAAGAGATATAATCAGTCCCGAGTTCAATATCGGAATCTGCTTGAGAGTCCAGTACTACTGGCTCGGCCGTCCTGACTGCATATCACCACTATGAATACGCAAAACCAGACACGCTCTATCCTGATCAGGATGCCCATTCTTCTTGCCCTGCTCGTTGCGGTTTGTTATTGGCAACGGGATATCCTGTACCAAATCTATGTCGAAAACCAGGTCAATGCAGTGGGGATGGTGGTCAATGCAGGGATTTTCATACTGTTTATAGGCGGCTTGCTACAACTGGTTTCCCGATTTTTCGAATACCATGCACAAGAGCAGTATCTGCGTCTGTTTGAAGACAATGCCAGGTTGGGCAAAGACGCCTTGATGGGTATTCGCAATGACAGCATGGTAGCTACCCGTTTCCGAATTCTCGACAAGGCTGTCCGGGACAAGGTAGAGGTTGATCATGGTGCCCTGGCCGCGACATTGCTTGCAGAGCAATCAAGCCGCAACAGCTTTCTGAAGTTTGTCCACAACGTCCTGATCCTGACTGGTGTTTTCGGAACCATAATCTCGTTGTCCCTATCCTTGATCGGGGCATCTGAACTTCTCCAGATAGACAGCACGATCGGCGATGTGGTAGAACGCTCCGCTGCACAGGAGTCGAGTCTGGGCGTTATGATTTATGGCATGTCAACGGCGTTGTCGACAACCCTGACAGCAATCGTAGCCTACCTGTTTTTTGGGTACTTCTTCATCAAACTGACGGATATACAAACCTACTTGATCAGCAATCTGGAACAGACAACCGCGATTATCATGGTTCCCCGACTGATTTCACGCAAGGCTCAACGGTCTGAACTTGTTGACGAGTCAGAGCTGATCAATAAACTGGACGAGTCCAGAAAACAGCACCAGGGTGCCGCAGGCAGGTTAGACGCAATAGTGCAGGAGTTGTCCAAACGAATGATGGATTCCGAAGTGAATCATAAGCTGCTGGATCAACTGGTGGCCATGCAAAAACTGATTCAGATCAACAGCCATCATGTTGAACAGAATACTGAACGGCTCGACAAGGTGATCGAATTGTTACAGGAGGGATTCCGAATCGGGTCAACCTCTCGACATCCGGATGACTGAACGTTCCGGGTTTCCTGATATCCGCATCGGGCATACGACTCGCGGAATTGGAGATGAGGGTGTCTGGCCCTCGTTTACGGATATCATGGCTGTCATCGTCATGATTTTCCTGATGGCACTGGCCGTCATCATGGTGCAGAAACTTGACCTGTCCAGGCAGTTGATTGCTACCCAGTCCGATCAACAGGAAGCCGAGAGAGCCCGGGATACCTTCCAGATTCAATTTGAGCAAATGCGTATTGAGCGAGACCTTCGGGAACAGGAAATACGCTTGCAGCAATCTCAGCTGGAAGGGCTCAAATCTGAAGTCGGCAATCTTCAATCCACGCGTGACCAGCTGGAAGATGCCCTCCAGCAAATTGCCCAGGATAAAGCACAAGCAGAACTTCGGGTTGCGAGGCTCCTTGAAATTGAACAGGAGCTTGAACTAAGCAACCTGGAGGCAGAAAACAGAATCAGGGAGTTCCTTGCAGCCGAAAAATTGTCCCAGGACAAAGTTGATTCACTGATCTTTGAAAATCAGAAGTTGCTGGGCCAGATAACCGGGCTGGAGCAGCAGTTGTCGGATTTGGAACTGGCATCTGTTGAAAGTATTCAATCCCTCGCTCAACAGCGATCGAACCTTGAAGAGAAACTTGATAACGTGACTTTGCAACTGGTTAGCGTACAACAGTTATTGGATCAATCCACGCTGGTCAATCAGGAACTGGAAGCCGAGATCAGTAGAAATCTGGCAGCCCGGCAACGTCAGTCAGAAGAATACCGGATAACTGCCGAACAGTTGGAAGCACTGGAAAACCTGATTAAGCTCATGGAACTCAAGATCGTTGATCTCGAAGCAGAAGCAGGTACCTCAAAACAGCAATTCAGAACACTGCAAGAGGAATACGAGATTCTCGACGAAAAATATCGAGATCTTGTCCAACCAGCACGAAGCGAGGCCGGAAAACAGGTGGCGGCGGTTTATTTTGATAAAATCGGTTCCGAATTGACCTACCGGATTCGTGAACCGGGCCAGGATGGCATCAGGACGGTTAGCCTGGCTGATCTGAATAAGATACTGCAAGGTCTGAAAGATCAGTTAGGGCAACAGCTGTATGTGAGGATTGTCATTCCCGGAAACAGCGTTCTGTCCCACCGCGAAGCCTGGTTGTTTACCGACAATATATTGAGACAATACGATTATTACTACCAACCAGAGGCACAGCCGTAATGTTGTTTCCCTGGTATCTTCGAAAAGAACCATGAATTTTTCCGAACAGTTCGATGTGATTGTGATTGGTGCTGGGCATGCCGGTGTCGAGGCGGCACTCGCATCGGCCCGTATGGGCTCCAGTACCCTGCTGATTACACACAACATCGAGACCATTGGTCAGATGTCCTGCAATCCAGCAATAGGGGGTATTGGCAAGGGGCATATCGTCAAGGAAATCGATGCCTTGGGTGGAATCATGGCAACCGCGATTGATCATGCGGGAATTCATTTCAGAATCCTGAATTCAAGGAAGGGGCCTGCGGTGAGGGCAACCCGGGCTCAAGCTGACCGTGCGCTGTACAAGATGGCAATCAGACAGGCAGTCGACCACCAACCCAACCTGTCGGTATTTCAACAGTCCGTTGATGACCTGCTGATTTCCGGTGGTCAGGTGAACGGAGTTCGAACTCAACTCGGCATTCATGTCCACGCAAAATGTGTGGTGTTGACGGCCGGAACATTCTTGAATGGCAGGATTTTTGTCGGTATGGAGCAAAGCCATGGTGGTCGGGCAGGTGATCCGCCTTCTGTTGCACTGGCTGAAAAAATGCGTGAATTACCGTTTGCCGTAGAACGCCTTAAAACGGGTACGCCTCCGAGAATAGATGGCAAGACGATTGATTACAGTACCCTTGAACAACAACCGGGAGATTGTCCTATCCCGGTATTCTCGTATCTGGGTAAACCGGAAGATCATCCAGCGCAGGTGATTTGCCATATAGCACACACCAATCCGGCTACCCATGACATCATTCAATTGGCCTTGCATCAATCGCCGATGTATGGAGGCATGATTGAGGGGACTGGCCCTCGATACTGCCCTTCAATAGAAGACAAGGTAGTTCGATTCGCGGAAAAATCGACTCACCAGATTTTTATTGAGCCTGAAGGCTTGAACACCACGGAGGTCTATCCCAACGGAATCTCGACAAGCTTGCCATTCGAGACGCAAGTGGCGTTTGTACGTTCAATCAAGGGTTTTGAAAATGCAAGGGTCACAAGACCGGGCTATGCTATCGAATATGACTATTTCGATCCGAGGGGGTTGAAGAGTTCACTGGAGACGAAATGTGTCGAAGGATTGTTTTTTGCTGGCCAGATTAATGGCACAACCGGCTATGAAGAAGCTGCAGGGCAGGGGCTGATTGCAGGCTTGAATGCGGCCAGAAAAATTCAGGAACTTGAGCCCTGGTGCCCGGCACGCAATGAAGCGTATATCGGCGTGATGATAGACGATCTGATCACGCAGGGTACTTTGGAACCCTACCGAATGTTTACCTCCCGTGCCGAATACCGGTTGCAGTTGCGCGAGGACAATGCCGATTTGCGCTTGACCGAAAAAGGCCATGAACTAGGCCTGGTAGATGACTCGAGAATGAAGATATTTTCGCACAAGCGTGACCGTCTCCATCAGGAAATGGATCGGTTGAAGAGCGTGCAAGTGAAGCCTGATGAAGTCCAGGATGTGTTTGCCGACAAGTTTGGCCAACCCTTGCTCCGCGAGACCAGCCTGTTCGATTTGTTGCGCAGACCCGAGATTCATTACCGGGATTTGGCCGGGATCACGGGTCTGGAGTCACCCCTGGAGGATCCGGAGATTGAGAAGCAACTGGAAATCCAGGCTCGTTATGACGGTTATATTGAACGTCAGGCTTCTGAAATCGAACGCCTTGAGAAAAGCCATGGTCTGGTGATACCACAAGGCGTGGATTTTTCCGACGTGCGCGGTCTGTCAGCCGAGGTTACCGAAAAACTCAATCAGGTTTGTCCGGAAACCATCGGCCAGGCCGCTCGAATTCCGGGCGTTACCCCGGCGGCAATTACGCTATTGCTTGTTCATCTTGGCAGGCTTGCCAAAGCTGCCTGATTGCCCTTTCCCTGTCAAGTCAGGCTCTCAGGGTGACGAGCTCCTCGGCTGCAGTTGGGTGAATGGCAACCGTATTGTCGAAGTCTGACTTGGTAGCACCCATTTTGACGGCAACGGCAAATCCCTGAATCATTTCATCGGCCCCCCGTCCTGCAACATGGCAGCCCACAACCAGCTCGTCTGGACCCTGAACTATAAGTTTGACGAGGGTTCGTGGCCTGTGCTCGCAAAGTGCATAATACATGTCAACGAAGGTGTGTCGATAAACCTTGACTGAATCTTTGCCAAACCGGTCAATTGCAGCCGTTTCGGTCAAGCCCACAGTGCCCACGGGCGGGTGCGAAAATACCACCGTCGGAATATTGGAATAATCCAGTCTGGCTTCTTTCTGCCTGCCAAAAATCCGGTCGGAGAGCTTGCGACCGGCGGCGATAGCGACGGGCGTCAACTGGGCCCGGGGAGTGACATCACCCACCGCATAAATTCCGCCTTGAGCAGTATTCTGAAATTTGTCGGTATCAATGAACCCCCGCTCATTGGTACTTAATCCAGCATTTTCGAGATTGAGGTGCTGGGTATTGGGGCGTCTTCCGATGGCCCAGATTACACAATCGAATCCACTTCCGGTGTTGCCTTCGGTATCTTCATATTCAATATTGCCGGGTTTACCGTTCAGCCTGGCAAGAGAAATATTGCGAATGACTTCGATACCGGATTCTTCCATTTGCCCGATAACAGTGCGCTGCAGGTCTGTATCGAATGCACCCAGCAACCGGTTTTTTCGCAAAGCCATGGTGACACGACTTCCAAGTCCGTGCATGAGTCCGGCGAGTTCTGTCGCAATGTAGCCAGAACCGACCACAAGCAGATTGGATGGCTGCTTTTCCAATGCAAAAAAGCCGTTGCTGTCTATGCCCAGTTCAACGCCTTCAATCGCTGGATTTGAAGGCTGACCACCAGTGGAAATCAGGATATGGTCAGCCGAGTAATGCTCTTGATCGACTTCAATACAATTGGGTGAGGCAAAGTGTGCGAAACCTTTCTTGACGTGCACTCCGGATTTTTCAAGATTTCGGGCATAGATTCCGTTTAGTCTCTGTATGTAGGCGTCCCTGGATGATTTGAGCGTATGCCAGTCAAGATGATCGGATGAGACGGTCATTCCATATTGATGAGCGAGGTGGATTGTTTCATGGATTTGCGAGGCCGACCACATCACTTTTTTCGGGACACAGCCGACATTTACACAAGTGCCCCCAAGATGGCTGTTTTCGATGAGCAGGACACTGGCACCATATTCGGCTGCTCGACGTGCCGAAGCGATGCCACCGCTACCACCGCCGATGACAATATAGTCGTATTTCTTGGTATTCATTCGAGATTCTGGAAGGGTTTACAGGTTTGGCTATGACAGAGGCAGCCACTTCGGTACTTCGCTGGTTGATGGTTGCCGTGATTGCTGCTCAAGTCGATTTTGAGCATGCTAGAAGTATAGCGTCCGGGTTGATAATAAGGAAAACGATTCTCCTGCTCTAGTCTCAAAATAGAGATTAGGGGGTTCTAGGATGCGGCGCCGGATTATCAGGTTTGCTGCGAGCAAGGAGTCACTGAACTGACGGGCACACTGGTGTGAGCCAATCCCATTTATGGGGCGGCCGGCATGTATGGTTCCCTTATTGTCGTTTCCCATGAAAGCCTTGTTCTGGATAATGAGCTCACTGACTCCATCATTACGTGCCACTCGAGGTATCGAAACCAGCGAGGATGATCTAACTTTCGATGTTATTCGGGCTGTGCGTACGAATGGGACAGGATATTTTCCGGAGGAACGACCAAACACCGGTGCTGCGTGCAACCGGACTATTTCTATCTTGCAATGGGCACCCGGAGCACTCCGGAAGAATGGAGTGAGAGGTGCCGGGGATTTTCTGGAATAGGCATGAATCAAGCCCCAGCATATGCTGGACCAACCCATACCAACACATATCCCAAAAGAAATCGATCTGGAGATGCGAAAATGGTTTCTCATTCATCAGCGGCCGTCGGTCTCTGAATAAGGGTTGTATCAGAAAAAGGACACTTTTTTCATGGCAGTTGCCATGGCTTATTTCTGTTTGCCGGATCGTACCGATATGTCCAGTAAATGACGAAATGTGGCCTGTTTTACCTGCGAATCCCGTATCTCTTGAGGTTATAATGACCCTACGGTTTCGATCGTGGAACGGACTGTAGTTTTGGAGCATCAGCCCTGAATTACAGGTGGTCAATCGAAACTGGTCACTTGCATGGTGAATCGGAGGCCTTGGTTCGCCTGCCAGACAACCTCAAGACCCGGTTAATCTCTTGTCAATAAAAGAAGTCATCGCATCACGAAAAACCAGCAAGGTTCTGGCCAGATCGCCATTGGAAGCTGATTTTGACCAGGCTCTTCTGGAGTCCCTGGTGAATGCAGCAGCCTACGCGCCGTTTCACTATATGGCCGCCAATTCCCATCGTGAAAAACTTCCCGACAAGGCCCCGGAACCATGGCGGATTTATATTCTGAATCGAACGATCTGCAGGGAAGTCAGGAAGTGGCTGATAGGCCGTGATGACAAGACGAAAGTGCCGGAGATGCTGGCTGCTGCTGATATGCTGTTGCAGGTAACCTGGTGCCCAACAACAGAAGATGAAGCTGCAGAGAGTAATCGGTTTGATCGTTATGATGCGACGCAGACCAATATGGAACACATCGCAGCCACTGCGGCAGCGATTCAAAATATAATTCTGGCTGCTACCGAGCACGAAATCCCGAACTACTGGTCAAGTGGAGCAGCATTGCGGGAAAAGGAGACGTTTGATTTGCTCGGTATCCCCCATGATGAAATTTTGCTGGGAGCCGTGTTCTTCTTCCCCAGAAATGTCGACCAGAATCGAAAAGTGAACATGTTCCCGGGAAAAATGCGCGAACGCCGTAGCTTTGGACGAACCTGGTGTCACTGGGTCGAAGAGTTGAATGTGAATGCTAGCGACCAGACAACAGTTCTCAATGTCAATACGATTGTACGCATGGGAAGAAACTCTAAACCACCATTGGAATAGTAAAATGGATCAATCCATTCAGCACCTTCGAATTAACGGAGACCGGCTCTGGAAAAGTATCATGGATATCGCTGAAATTGGCCCGGGCCAACATGGCGGATCAAGCCGTCTGGCCTTGACCGAAGAAGACCGCCAGGCCAGGGACCTGTTCGTAAAATGGTGCCGAGCCGAATCCTGCTCGATATCGGTTGATGACATGGGCAACATCTTTGCCAGAAGATCCGGGGCCGACAACGCCAAACCACCGATTTGTGCAGGCAGTCATCTTGATACCCAGCCTCATGGTGGACGCTTTGATGGAATCTATGGCGTGCTTGCTGCTTTGGAGGTGGTTCGCACATTGAATGAAAATGCCATCAAAACCAGGGCGCCGATCGAGGTCGTGGACTGGACTAATGAAGAGGGGTCAAGGTTCGCCCCAGCCATGATTGCTTCAGGCGTATACTCTGGCCTCTTCGACAGGCAATATGCCTGGTCACAACAGGATGCAGCAGGCATCAGTTTGCATGATGCACTCAAGGACATCGGCTATCTGGGTCAGGAGCCATGTGGAGATCGCCCACTGGGCGCATTGTTTGAAGCACATATCGAACAGGGGCCGATTCTCGAGAAAGCGAACAATCAAATCGGAATCGTGACCGGGGGGCAGGGAGTCAAGTGGTTTGATATCACGGTATCGGGTCAGGACTCTCATTCCGGGACCACACCGATGTCGAACCGCAAGGATGCATTGCTGGCGGCCTCCGAGATTGTCGGCATGCTCAACCGACTCGCACTTGATAACCCACCCCATGCGCTCGCTACCGTGGGATGCCTGGATGTCTCGCCCGGCTCCCGAAATACCATAGCGGGATCGGTATGCTTCACTGTCGATCTTCGCCATCCTGAGGATGATGAACTCGACAAACTGGAGCAAGCCATGAGGGAGAGTCTTGACGAAATCTCGACAAGGCATGCCATGGACATTCATCTTGAGCCCATTTGGCACAACCCACCGGTCAAGTTTGATCCAGAGTGTATTGAGGCCGTCAGTCAGGCGGCAGGGCAACTGGGCTTAAGGGCACAGAAAATGATTTCCGGCGCAGGGCACGATGCATGTCAGGTTTGTCGGGTCGTACCGACAGCCATGATTTTTGTGCCATGTCTGGATGGCTTGAGCCACAACGAGGCCGAATATGCAACACCCGAAGATCTGGAGGCAGGCTGCAATGTGCTGTTGCACGCAATGCTGAAGGTGGCAGGGGTCGAATCATAATAATCAAGATTGGGGGGGATACCATGGAAACCAAGGCAGCAGTAGCCCATGCGGCAGGTCAGCGATTGAGTATTGAAACGGTACAACTCGATGGGCCAAGGGCTGGTGAGGTTCTGGTCGAAATCAAGGCGACCGGGATTTGTCATACCGATGAATTCACGCTTTCAGGCGCTGATCCGGAGGGCATGTTTCCAGCCATACTGGGGCATGAGGGTGCAGGTATCGTGGTTGATGTCGGTCCCGGGGTGACCAGCGTCAAAAAAGGAGATCATGTAATTCCACTTTATACTCCGGAATGCCGTCAGTGCGACTACTGCACGAGCGGAAAAACCAATCTCTGTCAAGCCATACGTGAAACACAGGGTCAGGGTGTGATGCCTGATGGTACTAGTCGATTCTCCCTTGGTGATGAATCGATTTACCACTATATGGGTACTTCGACATTCTCCAACTTTACGGTCCTACCGGAAATAGCCGTAGCCCGAATTCGTGAAGATGCACCGTTTGACAAGGTCTGTTATATCGGATGCGGAGTGACCACCGGCATTGGTGCGGTCACCAATACTGCGAAAGTCAAACCCGGCGACAACGTTGTAGTGTTTGGTCTGGGTGGTATTGGGCTGAATGTCATTCAGGGTGCCCGGCTTTGCGGTGCGGATATCATTATTGGTGTCGATATCAATCCCGGCCGGAAGGAACTGGCAAGCCAGTTTGGAATGACCCATTTCGTCAATCCGGACGAATTGGATGAAGGCCTGGTGCCGTATCTGGTCAGTCTCACCAATGGAGGTGCTGATTTCAGTTTTGAGTGTGTGGGCAATGTGGAGTTAATGCGTCAGGCCCTGGAATGCTGTCACAAGGGATGGGGCGAGAGCATCATCATCGGAGTCGCAGGGGCCGGACAGGAAATCAGCACACGCCCTTTCCAGCTGGTCACTGGTCGGGTCTGGCGGGGTACGGCATTCGGAGGGGCCAGAGGAAGAACAGACGTTCCCAGGATTGTGGATTGGTATATGGAAGGCAAAATCAATATTGACGATCTGATTACCCAAAAAATGCCGCTTGAAAAGATCAATGATGCTTTTGACCTCATGCATGCC
>VXPI01000296.1 GCA_009839585.1 Gammaproteobacteria bacterium | reverse complement strand
CCTTCAGGAACCACGTCATGCAGGGCGTTGAACGCATTTCCATGTTTTCTATTTTTGGATTAGGGATATTTCATCATGTTGAAAAATCCGTGATTAAAGCGGATAATAGAACATGATGCTAAATCAAAGATCACAAATATCTACCTATATGACGCACCTGCTGTCCGAGGGACAGGTAGTGTTCTCGCGCGAGGATGCCCAGAAAGAACTCGGAGTCAGTAGGCGTGCGTTTCTGGATGCCGCTGAGCGTCAGCAGCGCCGCAAGCATCTAATCAGTCCCCGGCATGGCTTCTATGTCATTGTGCCGCCCCAGTATCTGGGATGGGGAGCTCCGCCGCCTTTCTGGTATATTGACAGTCTCATGCATCACGAGGACCACCCGTATTACGTCGGCCTTCTAAAAGCAGCTGAGCTATATGGTGCATCGCATCAGGCAGTCATGGAATTTCAGGTCGTCACTAACAAGCGAATGCCGAGAATCAGGATCGGACGCTCGATAATCGCATTTTACTATCGCAAAGACATCAAGGCATTAGTAAACGCTGTCGTAGAGCATAAGACGGATACAGGATACATGAAGGTATCATCGGTTGAGCTGACGGCACTTGATCTGGTCCGTTATCCACATGCAGGAGGCGGTCTTGACAACGTTGTTACCGTACTTTCTGATCTATCCGAGCAGATTCAGCCACGCAAGCTTGCCAAAACCTCGTCGGCTTTTGAAGTATCTACGGTGCAACGTTTAGGGCACTTGCTTGACCGATTTGCCAAGCATAATTTGACACGCCCCCTTTTTAATAAAGTATCAAAAGATTCTGCCTTGCCTTGGATCGAGCTGGAACCGGCATTGGCATCTGGTAATGGCTTCACTATGGAACCGATAGAAAGAGATGAATGCTGGCACGTGATAGTCCGGCGCAAACCGGAGCCTGATTAATGATCCCCATGATGAACATCATTGCATGGAGCAAGATTGCTCCTTGGTCCGAACAACGACAGGTCGAACAGGATCTGATAATCAGTCGTGCTATCGTAGAAACTTTCAACAACCCGATTCTCAGGTAGGAATTGCGCTTTCGCAGTGGAACGGCCCTGAACAAGCTTCACTTCCCTAAACCGCGACGCTATTCCGAGGATATTGATCTTGTTCGCACTAATAATACACCTATAGGGCCAATCATCGACCGTATGCGTGAAGTGCTGGAACCATGGCTTGGACGTGCCAGATTCAGTCAAAGTCATATAGCACCAAAGTTACGGTTTCAGGTTAGCGCAGAAGATCAATCATCAGCAATGACCTTGAATTTGAAAATCGAAATCAATACGCGTGAAACTCACATCTTCAATGACCCGACAGAAATTGCGTACAGAGTCAGAAATCCCTGGTTCAGTGGTGATGCCATGATTCAGACGTTTTCAACGGAAGAAATGCTGGCTACAAAGCTCCGAGCCTTGCTTCAACGAAACAAGGGACGCGACTTGTTTGATCTTGCACACGCGCTCACCGTATTCGACCAGATTGATACGGTATGCACGATTGTTTGCTTTCAAAGTTATCTGTCTCAAGCGGACATCAGCATCTCTCGTGCCGAAGCGGAGAACAGGATGTTTGCCAAACTCAATAACCCGGGCTTTCTCTCCGATATCCGACCGCTTTTACCTGCCGAGCAAGCTGAAAGCCTCAGCAAAGATAAAATACAGGCAGATTTTACTGGGGTACTTGAACATTTCATCGCCAAACTTCCCGGAAAGCCATGGGCAAAAACAGCCGAAATGATGGAGCGCTTTGGTCTTGAGGCAGGATAGCGTGGACCTGCCCCATAAGGGAGTTTTGTGACCACTCACAGCAGGGGATGTTGCCAATAGCAAGAAGTAGCGCTTATCATAATGGGCGTTATTACATATTCATTCGAATCCCCTAACGCCATCACTATTCGTCAATTAACAAACGACCAGGAAGGCGAGGGTGAGGATTCGTATGATGAATGAAGAATCCTTCGCAGTCCAAAGTCTTCGCAAAGGAGTTGCTGCGCTGACCCGGGCAGGCTCTTCAAATTGTGGCTCGCCGACTAGCCTGCTTGTGCGGCCTTGAATTCTCGCCGTCTCGGATGAAGCACATATTCGGTATAACCGTTCGGCAATTCACATCCCCTGAAAACCAGATCCAGCGACGTCTGGTAGGCAATGCTGCCCTCCAAATCCCGCGACATCGGGATATAGGCCGGATCGGCTGCATTTTGCCGGTCAACCACAGCCGCCATGCTTTTGAATATCTCTTCAACCTGTTCCCGGCTGACAACGCCATGACGCAACCAGTTTGCGATGTGCTGACTGGATATACGCAAAGTTGCCCGATCCTCCATTAATGCTACATCATTGATATCAGGAACCTTGCTGCAACCGATTCCCTGATTGATCCAGCGAACCACGTATCCAAGAATTCCCTGTGCATTATTCTGGATTTCACGGTCAATCTGTAGTGGCTCCAAATCAACATCAGCCATCACCGGCAGCGTTAGTAGATCCTCAAGCTTGGCTGAGCTTCGACCCATAAGCTGAGCCTGACGCTGCCCGACATCCACTATGTGATAGTGCAACGCATGCAGGGCCGCGGCTGTCGGTGAAGGCACCCACGCAGTGTTTGCGCCGGATCGGGGATGGGCAATTTTTTCCCGGATCATGCCCTGCATGAAGTCTGGTGCCGCCCACATGCCCTTTCCTATCTGACCGCGACCGGATAATCCGACGTTCAATCCAACCTCAACATTGCTGTCTTCATAGGACAACAGCCATGGAGTGGTTTTCATCTGGTTTTTTGAAATCATGGGGCCGGCTTCCATGACACTGTGGATTTCGTCGCCAGTTCGATCCAGAAACCCGGTATTGATGAACACTACTCTCTCTCTGGCAGCTCGAATACATTCCGATAGATTGATGGTAGTACGACGCTCTTCATCCATAATTCCGATCTTCACGGTATTTTTCGGCAACCCTAGATGCTCTTCAACCCTGGAGAATATGTCAACGGCAAGCTTGACTTCATCAGGACCGTGCATTTTAGGCTTGACCACATAAATACTGCCCTTGCGACTGTTCAGGGGACTGTCGCTCTTCAAGTCATGCATTGCAGCTGCTACCGTCACCATCGCATCAACAAAAGCCTCCGGAATACCCTCACCATCCAAAGTCACGATATCCGTGTCAATGTGGGCACCCACATTTCGCACAAACATCAGTCCACGGCCCTTTAACGTAAAAGGAGTTCCATCCGGTCTCAGATAGTTCCTGTCCGGGTTGAGCTTGCGCACGGACCTCACTCCGCCCTTGTCAATTTCGGCCTCAAGACTGCCGTTCATCAAGCCAAGCCAGTTTCGATATGCGTTGACTTTGTCTTCTGCATCAACAGCAACAACCGAATCCTCAAAATCCATAATTGAGGTGATCGCTGATTCAACAAAAATGTCACGAACCTCAAGCAACCTGTTTCTGTCGAGTTTGCGCTGATCATTGAACTTGAGTTCAATGTGCAGATCGTTATTGCAAAGAAGAATCCTGGACGGCAAGTCCTTTGAACCGGAATAACCGGCAAAACACTCCTTGATACCGAGTACAGATTCGCTGCCATCGGCCATTTGAGCGACTAGATTGTCGCCTTGCACCCGATAGTTCACAACATTGGCATGACTGGCATTGGCAAGCGGTACTGCCTGATCCAGGAAGTCTTTTGTATAGGAAATGACCCTGGCACCCCTCGCCGGGTTGTAGCGGCTGCCTCGTGCACATCCATATTTCTCCGAAACGATGTCGGAACTGTACACGGCATCATACAGACTGTTCCAGCGTGCATTGGCAGCATTTAATGCATATCGCGCATTGTCGATAGGAACAACCAACTGGGGGCCCGCAATCTTCGCAACCTCGTCATCAACGTTCTCGGTTGTCACCTTGAATGGACCGCCGGGCTTGCACAGATAGCCAATTTGTTCAAGCCATGTTCGATACTCGTTAGAGTCGACAGGACCCGGATTGGCTTGATGCCATCTATCCAGCTGCTTTTGATAATCGTTTCGTTTTTCGAGTAGTTCGCGATTTCTGGAGCGGTACAGGTTAATGATATCGTGAAGCCCGGACCAGAATGCACCGGGATCAACCCCTGTTCCTGGCAAAATTTCAGTATTCAACAGGTCATACAGCGAAGATGCTATTTTCAGCCCATGTTTATTGACGTGCCTGGAAGAGCAATGGCCTTCAGTGCTCTCTTCCATTTCACCGGTATTTCGATTCATGACAACATTCCCTGCTTTTGTGGTTTATGGATCTAGATCATTGATTGGGCTACCGACTCAGCCGCCCAGAAACAGTTCTCCGACCTTGGGGTTGGAAAGCAGGTCGTTGCCGGATCCGGCAATTGCCAGTTCGCCAGAGACCAGCACATAGCCAATATCCGCAAACTCGAGACCTTTCTTGGCATTCTGCTCAACCATAATTATGGTTTTCTCCTCATTATGCTGAAGATCATGCAGGATTTCGAAGACCATATCAATAAACCGGGGCTCCAGCCCGATTGACGGTTCGTCAACCAGCAACAAGTCCGGATTCATCACCAAAGCCCTGGAAATCTCAAGCAGTCTTCGTTCTCCGCCACTCAATACCTTGGCCTGATGTTTGCGCCTGGCTGCCAGCCGGGGATACTTGTCAAATACTTTTTCCGCGGCTTTCCGGGCTTGTGCGGGCTGATCCTTGAGATACCCGCCCATCCACAGGTTCTCCTCCACGGTCATTCCGGGAAAGATCGACTTGTCCTGCAGGATATAGGCAATACCGGCCTGGGCCAGTTTCTGACTGGGAGTCATGGCCGTAACGTCCCTCCTGTCATCTCCGATCGTAATCTGCCCGGAAAATATTCTCGTGAACCCGAATATGGAATGCAGAATAGTTGATTTGCCGGCACCATTCGGGCCAATCAGGCACAACGATTGTTTGCGACCCACACGCAAGTTGAAATTGTGCAGGATTTGCATCTTGCCATAGCCGGCATTCAGATTGTCGATGCTCACATAGGCATCGCCATCACACAATTGGTCGAGATCCGGGAGACTGACCGATTCGGCCATCTCGGCCACTCTACGGGTAACTTCGTCAACCGAGATGACTGCCTCAACACCGCCGCCCCCATAGCCACGAACCGAGTCGGTGGCCGTTTCAGGGGTCTGGTCTTCTTTTTGGGAACTCATCGGAAATCCGGTCAATGCGCTCCGAGATAGGCATCAATCACGCGCTGGTCATTTTGAATGTCTCCAGGGGTACCTTGTGCCAGTAATTCACCATGAGCCAGGCAGTAGATTTTCTGGGCTAGATTCATGATCACCCGCATGTTGTGCTCAATCACGAACAAGGTAATTCCAAACTCACGGTTAGCGCGCAATAAACGATCAATAAGGCCATTGATCAAGGTCGGATTGATGCCGGCAGTCGGTTCATCAAGCAACAGGGTCTTGGGCTCGTTCATGAGCGCCATTGCAAATTCCAGAAGCTTCTGCTGCCCAAAAGAGAGCGAACCTGCCATCAGGAAGCGTTTCTCGTAAAGCCCCACGAACTCAAGTAACCGGTCTGCATTCTCGAAATCAGTTGCACTGTTGCGACTGAACGCCTCGAGAAACCGCATCTTGCGGTGCGGTAGCGAAATCAACATGTTTTCAACGCAGTTCATGGCTTTGTAAATCCGCGTTTGCTGGAATGTTCGAATCAATCCCAGTCTGGCAATATCCTGAACCTGGATGCGTGAGATTTCCTTGTCTTCAAAGCAAATTGAACCGGAATCAATCGGGTGATATCCAACGATCGAGTTAAACAGCGTGGTTTTACCGGAACCATTGGGCCCGATCAGGCCAGTGATGGCTCCCTGCTCGACATCCAGGGATATATCCTTATTGGCCACTACCCCGCCATAAGCCTTGGACACATTACGGATTTCGATAATCGAACTCATGTGCCAGCTTCCCGCATGGCATCCCCGGATTTTTTCTCAACCCTGATTCCGAACCACTCGGGTTTGACACTCATCAACCATCCCATGATGCCATCTCGAAAATACACTACGGTGATTACGATCAATGCCCCCAAGGCAACCCACTGCCATCCCAGCAAGTAGTTCCAAGTCACTTCCTTGAACAAATGGAAGACAATCGCACCGATAACCGGACCCCACAGTGTGCCCTTGCCACCCAGGAGTACACAAACGACCATGAAGATTCCGAGGTTGATTGTCTGGTAGGCCGTTTCCAATGGCTCGAAATGAATCAGCTGAAATGCCGAGATTCCACCAACAACACCTATGAAAAACGCGGCAATCGACCACGTAGTCAGTTTATAGCGGAGGGTGTGGATGCCCATGGCTTCGGCTTTTTCCTCGTCATCCCTGATTGCATTGATCGCCGCTCCAAAACGAGTGGTATAGAACCATCTCAGGAAGATGAACAACAACACGCCTGTTGCAGCAAAAAGAGCGTAGAAAAATATCTTGCCGTACTCCAGATCATAAGGGAAGACCGGTAATGAAATACCCTGCCCTCCACCGACCCAATCCCAATTGGAGACCAGTTCCCCTGCTGCGATGGCCACGCCCAGAGTTCCAATCGCAAAATAAGGTCCTCTCAGACCAAAGGTCAGGTACCCGATAATCAATGCACAGGCCGAGCAAAACACCCCGGCACCGAGGATGCCGATCATGACGCCGGTGAAGTATTCGGCGTTGCTGAACACATAGACCTGATCGCTAAAGGCATTGGTATAGGACCCCACATCGTGGGTCAGGGCAATACAGATGACCGCTGCGACATACATGCCGGTGCCATAAAAAAAGATGTTCCCAAGTGAGTTGTACCCCATCTGTCCGCCGGTCATGTCCCAGGTCAGGGCGACGATAATCATGAGCCAAAGGGTTGCCAGCTGGGTCTTGAAGTCCGGCATGATAAACGGCGCCAACAGTGTAAACAGCGCCGCTACCGTGTAGAGAATTAATTTTCCGCTCTTCATGGACAGACCTATTGCAGACTCTTTCTGACTCTCCGTTGCTGAATCAGGCGGAACAGCAATACGGCCAGTAATAACATCACGGCTATAGCCTGCTGATAGCCAATCCCGAATATATGCGATCCGTACTGTTCAAGGGCACCAATGCCCAATCCGGCTGCAATTACCCCGGGCAGATTCCCCAAACCGGCTGCAGTTACGATCACGAAAGCCCGAATGGAATGGGTAATGCCGTAAAATGGCTGAATCACCCAGACCATTACGACAATGGCTCCTGCTGCCCCGCAGATCGCTGAATTCAGCGAGAAGGTAAAAGCATAGACTTTTTCCGTATCGATACCCAGTACACGGGCTGCACGGGCATCCTGCGCAGTAGCCCGAATGGCCTGCCCCATGCGGCTGGACTTCATGAAGATAATGACACATGCGGCCAGGGTTGCGGCCAGTAACACGCCAAGCAGCTTGGCAATCGGCACATCAATGAATCCATCAAAGAAATACAGGGTGTCGTAATCGAGCTTGATGCTTTGGGTATCAGAGCCAAACAGCAGGTTCAGGATCTGGGCCATCATGATCGCGATACCAAAGGTAGCAAGAAGCGATGTGAACAAATCTTTCTCAACCACCCTGGATATGACCAGTTTATAGGCAATCCAGCCGACCCCCCACATCACGATAAATGCAGCGGGCACGCCCAGCAAGGGGTGGACTCCATACTTGGCAAGCCACCATGAGACATAGCCACCCGCAATCACAAAATCGCCTTGAGCAAGATTTTTTACATTCATCACGCCCCAGACCAGTGCCAGACCATAAGCCGCCAGAGCAAACAAGGCCCCGATCATTATCCCATCGATAACGATCTTCAGGTTGACGATCGGATATTCGCCAAGCAGGGACAGATTAAACAGAATCTGGTCCATGGTCAGGGAAGAATTGTCTCCTCAAAACCAACAGGCCGGAGCGGTGAAATCCATTCCGGCCTGTTAATCATTCAGAAGTGTATCAGCCCCGGGGCCAGTTCAATTGATGCGAAGCAAATTCGGAAGGCGCGACCACATTGTATTTACCGTCCTGAATTTGTCGGAGCACCATTGGCTTGGCGATGTTGTTTCCGGCTTCAGAAAACTGGATTTGACCATAGAATGTTGATAGGTCAGTCTCGGCGATCGCGTCTCGCACCGCTTCCTTGTCCAGTGATCCAGCGCGCTCGAACGCATCCTTGAAGACATAGACTGCAGCAGAGGCCTGAGCGGTCTGGTAAGGAACCGTCTTTTCAGCATACTCCGGATAGGCTGCCTTGAACTCTTGCTCATACTCGGCTGCGGTTCCAAAAATCGAATCGCTGTAACTCAGGGTTTCCGCCCATTGCGTCGAGCACAGGATATCGTTCGCCGCATCTCCGAAATTACCGACCACATCCGCTGCTTCGCAGTGGGTGATTGCAATCATCGGAACTTTGACATTTTGCTCCTCGATCTGTCGGACTGCCGTGGCAGCTCCCTTGGAGTGCCCACTCACTACCAGCACGTCCGGCTTGACCAGCTTGACCTTGGTGAGAATTGCACTCATGTCAGACAGGTCACGCGGAAGTTTTTCGTCAACCACAACCTGCATGTTGTATTTCGCGGCATCTTCCAGAACACCTGCCCGGATATCCAGTGAAAACGGATCGTTTTCGACCGCTATGGCAACCCGGACATCTGACGGACTCTTACCGGTCTCCTCGGCTTTCTCCGCGGCCAGGGTGATTGCCGAAGCCAGATACTGCTCCGAAGTCGACAACACGGCAAACAGATAGCGATAGCCTTGCGTGAACAAAGAGCGCGAAGCCCCTTCTGCCTCAACCATTGGAATCTGGTATTTTTCCGTGACCGGGGCGATCGCCTTGGTTAGACCTGACGAATAGGGCCCAAGCATGTACTGAACGCCATCCTGATTGATCAGACGCTCTGCAAGGGTAGCACCCCGATCGCCCTTGGACTCGTCATCGTAGTAGATAACACGGAAGTTGTAGCATTTGTCACCGATTTTTATTCCGCCATGTTCGGAAATTTTCTGGATGGCGAACTCATAGCCATTTTGGGCATGTACACCGTTGGTGGCATATTTCCCAGTCAGGGAGATGGCTGCTCCCAAAACGATTTCATCGCAATCCATAGCGAAACTGCCTTGACCAAACAGCAAGCAGATGCTGCCAAGCAAAAATCCCAGTAGACGACTCTTCTTCATTCGTTATAACCTCATGTATGTTGGTGCTTGTTCATCCCAGTCCTGATGATGAAGACGGGAATCCCAGATTTATATTTCGGGTGATTATATCTATTTTTTGCCAGGAGTCGGGCAGGCAGGGGTTAATTTTTCTTTAAGCTCATGGTCCTGAACGCAGAAAGGCTAGTCTTGCTTGAGCTTTATCTTTCGCCCGACCCAGTTGGGGAAGGGATCGATAATCGATGATTGAAGATGCTCAATGACCGTCTTGTGCATCGGGCTAACCCGGCCATCCCGTGTATCAAAGTGAAGAGTCATGAATTCTCCGGTTGCGCATTCCTCATCATTGACCAGCATGCGGTGGGTGAACCAGATCTTGCGGGATTCTACACCGAGAATCATGCTCTCAATATGCAGGATTGCTGGAAACCGGACTTCCTTCAAGTATCGCAGGTGTGTTTCTACGGTATAAATCGCACACCCTGTTTCCTCAAAATAGGGCACCCCGATACCGAAATGCTCCTGGAGAACCCAGGTGGCGTTACTGAATGGAACCAGATAATACGCTTCATTAAGATGACCGTAAGCATCCAGCCACTCCTCTCTTACCGGCTCGTTATGAAGATTCAATAGCGTCAAGAAGTCAATCCTCCTGAACAAGAACGCAATTCCCTGTCCTGTGAAATGAACGGATTATTGTATAGGCACTGGACTGGATTCAGGCACTGAATTTTTTAACGCCTTGTTTGGGGACTTCTACTGCCTGTAGAAAGGCCGGCAAATCTCATTCCAGAACGAAACCCTGTACACCAAACAGCACAACCAGGATGTTTGTCCGGCAAGCAAGAAAGAAAGGCGGATCATACCCAGACGCAAAGCTGGCGAATTGTCGTGGTCTATATTGATCGAATTTGGCGCGACCGGCGAAATGGTGGTGATCTTTTCTCTACATTTTTGTGATAAGCCATCAAGCGCTCTCGAATTTCCCGGGGCATGGAAATGCCATGCGGTGATGGGTGTTGCCGCACATGCATTTCCATAAACTCGCCAATACATACCTCTACCTGGTCTCTTTTCATAACCATGTAGAGGTGAAACCGCTTGTCATCGACTCCAAGCACGTGAGTCAGGACCCGTAATCGATCACCCTGTTTCACTTCCCTCAGATAGAATTTATGGTCTTCCAGAAGATAGATCGTGCACCCTGTTCGCTCTCGATAGGTTGCATCAAGTCCTACTGCGTCCTGCAGAGCATCGACTGCCAGACTAAAAACCAAGCCATAATTCGAGTCACGCATATGGCCGTTGTAGTCTATCCACTCCGGTTTTACCGTAGTTTCAAATTCAGGGAACATCCGCTTGTCCTACCCCGGGCCACCACGAATTCGCTTGAATACAGACTAAAGACCTGAACCTACCCTGCGGTATCAGCACGAGGGGCGCCTTCACCATAAGGCAGGTCGATATGTCCGTAACGACGCACTCTGACATTGCACTGTTCCGCATGACCCACAAAACCTTCCAATAGACAAAGCCGTGATCCGTATTCACCTACCAGTGTTGCCGCCTCATCCGTCATGATTCTCTGATAACTGTGGGTCTTTATGTATTTGCCGACCCACAATCCACCTGTATACCGACCTGCTTTCCTGGTTGGCAGGGTGTGATTGGTACCGATCACTTTATCGCCATTTGCCACATTTGTGCGTGGCCCAAGGAATAGCGCACCATAGCTATGCATATTCTCCAGAAACCACTCATCACGATCTGTCATTACCTGAACATGTTCGCTGGCGATTTCATTGGCAACTTCCAGCATTTCTTCGTATGTATCGCAAACGATCACTTCTCCGTAGTGGTCCCAGCTTGCACGTGCCGTATCAGCCGTTGGCAGAATGGCAAGAATCCGTTCTATTTCCCCCAGAGTATCCCGGGCCAGTCGATGCGAGTTTGTCAGCAATACACATGGACTGTTATATCCATGCTCCGCCTGTCCGAGCAAGTCCGTAGCACAAAGTTCAGCATCTGCACTGGTTTCATCTGCAATCACCATCGTTTCTGTCGGGCCGGCAAAAAGATCAATGCCAACTCGCCCATACAGCTGTCGCTTGGCTTCAGCCACGAAAGCATTGCCCGGACCAACCAGCATATGCACGGGGTCGATCGTTTCTGTTCCAATCGCCATGGCACCAATCGCCTGAATACCTCCCAATACATGGATTTCATGGGCTCCGCCCATTTTCATGGCGGCAATCACGGCAGGATTCGGCTCGCCGTTAAATGGTGGAGTTGCAGCCACAATACGCGGTACCTGTGCAACCTTGGCAGTTGCTACCGACATATGGGCCGAAGCAACCATCGGAAACTTGCCACCCGGCACATAACAGCCAACCGACTGCACCGGGATGTTTCGGTGTCCCAAAATTACACCGGGCAGAGTTTCAATCTCGATGTCAAGCATTGAATCACGTTGTGCCTGGGCAAATCTGACAACCTGATCATGTGCAAACTGAATATCCGTCATTTCACTTGCCGAAACCCTGGACGTAATTGCCTCAATCTCGCTGTCAGTCAGGCGGAAGGAGGAAGGCGAGTAATTGTCGAACTTCTCGCTCAAATTGCGGACCGCCTGATCACCGGACTCCTCAATCTCGTGAAGGGTCTTTTCAACCACTGAACGGATCCTGGCATCATCCATTGCCCGTTCATCAGCGGGTTTACTCTGTTTGAGATAATGTATTCCCATGCTTTTCTCCTATTGTTTGTGATTGTCTTTCAAGTCTGTGTTGATCTCGAAAAAAGGCCGGCAACAAAAATGATTATGATGCCCTTGATGATCAACTGTGCCTGGACCGGCAAGCCCAGAATAATCACAATATTAAAAATCAGGATGAGGATCAAGGCACCAGTAGCAGCACCCCATAAAGTGCCCTTTCCTCCCGTTAACATAATTCCGCCCAGGACGCAGGCAACGATAGCATCGAGCTCATAGCCTCGTCCAACCCAATTATCAACCGTACCGACAAATCCCACCAGGAAAAGTCCGGCGATGCCCGCCATAACGGAACAAATCACGTAACAGATGATGGTCACGCGATCAGCATGAATTCCGACGAGATTGGCGGATTTCGGGTTGCCACCGGTAATGTAGATCTTGCGTCCGAAACTTGATTTATGCAGTAGCCAGCCCAGAATGCAGAAAAAAAAGAAAAACACCAGCATATTGACCGGAATTCCGGCAAGGCGTCCGGCACCAAGAACGCGGAATCCTTCAGGTAAAGATCCCGATGGTGCACCCTGGGTGTAGTAGAAACGGATTCCCTGCAAGACAATCATCATCGCCAGTGTCGCAAGAAATGGCGAGACATTGCGCTTTGTAACCAGCAATCCGTTGATCAGTCCCACACCAGCAGAAACTACAATGGTGACCAGAAAAATCACGGGGATCATCGCGTCAGAAGTTGCGTTAAAGGCCGTGGCCAGAACCGCAGCACTGGCCATCAGCGAAGCCACGGACAGGTCAAGCCCCCGAACAAGGATAACGAATGCCTGTCCGAGCACGACCAGCGCCAAAGGCGCAGCTTGCGTCAAAATATCCTGAATATTATTAATGGAGAGGAAAGAGGGCTGCAGGAGCGTCGCAGTACCAACCAGTAACACTAGCGACAACGGTACAATGAACCGTCCAGGCTGTCTGAATATTTTCGAGATACCCTCGGATGGATTTACGGCAGCTTCACTCACAGTTTTTTCCCTTTATGCACATAAACTGAGACCGCAATGATGATAATGACGCCCTGAATGACCCATTGAATAAATGTCGATATATTCATGTAATTCAACAGGTTGCTCAGTAACGAAATCAAGATGACGCCTAACAACACGCCTAGGACATTCCCTTTCCCCCCGCCTAGAATCAGTCCGCCAATAATCACTGGGGTAATTGAAGCCAGGGTTATCGGGTCGCCTATACGCGGATCCCCAACCCCGGTCCGGCTCACAAAGTAAACGCCTGCCAGCGCCGCAAAAAAGCCACTCGCTGAATACGCCAGTAAAATGATCCGGTTTGACTGGATGCCACTCAGGCGTGCTGCCTCAGGATTTCCGCCTACCGCATAAAAAGCACGCCCAGCCTGAAAATAGCGCAAGAACAGCCATACTAGGGCAAAACACAGAAGCATCACCAAACCGGAAATTGGCACATTCCAGATCCGGCCATAAGCGAATTCCTCAAACCAATAGGGTACGCCACCCGTTGGCTGCAGTGTATAGATAAGGACTGAGCCATTAAGGATTGACGCTGTACCCAACGTTACGATCAACGGATGCACGCCCGTCTTTATGGTTATATACCCATTACAGAATCCGATCATGGCGCCAAACAATAGCGTGCCAAAAATCATGGGAATCATGAGCCCTGGATGCAGGTCAACTATTGCCGCCATAAAAATGGTCGATGCAGTTACCACTGCTCCGATTGACAGGTCAATGCCTCCTACAATAACCACCATGGCCTGTCCAATGCTGGCAAAACCCAGACCGGAAGACTGTTCCAGCACATTCATGAAATTACGCGTGGTTCCGAAGCGATCACTCAGGACAAAACCTGAAATGACCACGATAGCCAAAAGCAATATCACGATGATCAGGGAAGGGTCCAGCTGCAAACGCCGGACCAGGTATCTTGATTTCGAGTACGCCATTTGATCAATACCTAGGCAACATCAAGTGCCGCGCTTTCTCTCTCGGCAGTAGCGTACCTCATGATTGTTTCCTCAACAATCCGGGAGCCTTCTACTTCACCAGTAACAAATCCTTCCCGCATTACTAAAACGCGAGTGCAGAGTCCAACGATTTCCGGAAGTTCGGACGAGATCAGCAGGATGCCTAAACCATCATCAGCCAGTTGGCGGATAATTTCGTAGATTTCAACTTTGGCGCCGACATCAATACCCCGCGTTGGCTCATCAAGAATCAACACTCTTCGACATGCCCTCGTCCAACGTCCAAACAGTACTTTCTGTTGATTGCCTCCTGAGAGTTTACTCACACCACTTTCGGGGCCCGGTACTGCAATTCGAAAGCGGTCAATCTCATCCCTGGCAACCTGAATTTCATGTGCCCGATCAAGACCTGTAGCCGTGGTGAACTCTGGCAAGACAGGAGCCGAGATGTTCGCTGATGTATCAAGCAACATCATCAGACCCTCTTCCTTGCGATCTTCAGTCAAGAACCCGAGCCCTCGATCAATGGACGCGCGTGGTGAGGGTGTGTTAAAGTCCTCGGAACCTAAAGATACCGTACCCGATGACCGCGGTATTGAGCCAAACACTGCATGTGCCACTTCAGAGCGCCCAGCCCCTACCAACCCGGCAATCCCCAGGATTTCACCGGCATGCAGATCGAACGAAACATCCCTGACCTTAGGCAGGGCACATAAATTGCGGACGGTCAAGACAGGGGCAGCCTCTAGGGAAGGTATTCGTTTGGGAGGAAAGATATCCTTCAACTCGCGCCCCACCATCATCCCGACCAATTGATCGCGGTCCAGCTCTTCAATACTCCGGGTACCAACAAGTTGCCCGTCTTTGAGCACAGTCACCCGATCGGCAATCGAAAATATCTCCTCCAACCGATGTGAAATATAAATGATACATACCCCCTCATCCCGCAACAGCTTGATTCGCTCGAACAGAAGCTCGGCCTCACGGCCTGAAATCACTGCGGTTGGCTCATCAAGCACCAGCAATTTTGTCTCCCCGACAAGTGCCTTGGCGATTTCCACCATCTGCTGGTCTGCAACGCTGAGGCTTTTAACCAGTGCCTGTACGTTTATATGATGGCCTAATCGATCAAGGATTTCATCCGCTCGTTCATACATGGTCTTGTAGTCAATAGTTCCAAAACGCGTAAGCGGGGCCTTCCCAATGAATATATTTTCAGCCACCGATAGTTCGTGAAACAGTACAAGCTCCTGGTAAATAATATGTATGCCCGCATCCTTGGCTTCCTTTGGAGAGTTCCACTTGCGTTTCTTTCCGTCGAAATGGATCGTGCCTTCATCCGGGATATATGCACCTGAGACAGTCTTGATCAGCGTCGACTTGCCCGCTCCGTTCTCGCCAAGCAATGCGTGAACTTCACCAGCTACAGATTCAAAAGTGACGTTATCCAGTGATTTGACACCGGGGAAGATCTTGCTGATACCATCAAGCCTGATCATTGTGTGCCCATTTGATTTCAAAGGCCGATAAAAAGCACCAACTCATGTGAATCTGGTCGTTACTGGATTCTTGCGCTTACTCCTTGCCTTCGGGCCACTTTGAAACGCGCAAACGATTTAGTGGTTCAGAATCCCCTAGGCAACTCAAGAAACGGGACCAAAAGCAGTTGGCGGAAAAAAGGGCATAAACTGCGGAGGAAGTAATCCACAGTTTATGCCCAAACACCAACAAAAGAAAGCAACCGACTATTTTTTGTTGCTCTTCAATTAGTTTGGCAGTTCAACTGAGAAGCTGGTTGGGTCATAGTCCGGAATTCCGCTACCCATGATTAATTCACCTGGTCGGTCCATCGCCACATAATCGGGCAACAGAACATCTGCAGATATCGAACGCGTTTCATGTCCGGGGGAGATGACTACCTGGAAATTCACATCCAGCCTTTGCGGTACAGGAGTACCTTCCAGAACATCCACCGAAAGGTGCACGGCAGCAGCGCCAATCGAAGGGGTATAATCAATTCCAGCGAATGGAAATCCGTTTTCATGAGCGAGTTGATACATGCCATTCAAATCTCCTCCGGTATGGGGAGGGATGTCAGCACCCGTAACCCCTGCTCCAATAAATGCTTCAACAGAACCTGAACCCTGAAGTCCAGAATCCGCCCAGACCCCATCAATATTGCCGGCACCTTCTCTTTGAATGATTGCCGCCATGATTTGCCGGCCGTTCGCAGGACTCCACCCGGTATATTGTGTGTCAATAATCTCAATGCCGGGAAACTGTGCAAACACTTCCTTGGCAGCCTGCAATCGCATCTCTGCAGGACTGGCACCCGCAAGACCTGGCAACAGGACAACGCGACCCTTGCCGTTAAGCGTTTCAGCCATCCAGGTAGCACTCATTCTGGCTAACGCAGTATCGGACGCAGTAACAAAACTGACAAAACTGCTGTCGCTTTCTACACGACGAGCCACGGTAACTACCGGTACGCCGCGGCGCATCGTGCGGCCCAGGATCGGGTCAAGTGCATCAGCGGTAGCTGGATTGACCAGTAGCAAGTCAATTCCCTGCTCTAGCAAATCCTGAATATCGGAAATTTGTTTGGTCGGATCACCGTTTGCATCGGTAACAATGAACCGGCCTATTTTGTCCAGGTTCTCCGATACCCCGTATTGAACAGAGTGATAGAATGTGCCTAACCAGCCATCTCCTTGAGAGGCGTTTGAAAAACCAATCGTGAATGGGCCATCGCCAGCATAACTGGACGTGTCAATGACTTCATTGAAGTTCGGGTTCCACAGGAAAGTTCGTGGAAGTCCATCATAGCCATCAGCCATGGTCATTACCGGAGCGACCCCAATGGCTACTCCAAACAGCAAAGTTCTGAAAAATTGTTTCATCGTAAATTCTCCTATATGTTTTTGGTTTGAAAAAATCTTGTTTTAGTATTTGGGTGTTCAGCCGACAGCACCCTCGGCATTAACAAGATCGACATTTGACGTGTCGCGACCTTGATGCTGTTCGGATTCAAATCCAGCGGCATAATCATCAAGCACTGCCTGGGGTGCAGTTGGAACTGGAGGAAAATCCCACCATCCCACAACATTCGCCGCGGCAATGCTGACATCCCTTGTGATCGGAACTTCCACGAGTGCCGGCCCCCCGCTAGCCAGTGCCGCCTTGATGGACGTGCCGATTTCATCAACGCTCTGGACCTGAGTTGCGAAATCCACACCGAAGGATTTGGCCAATGCCGGAAACTGCACTGAATAGGGTTCATTAGTGTCTCCTGGCAAAGAAAACTCTGACATGATGTTTCGGCCCATGAGTGCGTCCTGCCCATCTCGAATAGAGATATAGCCTGCGTTATTCAGTATTAAAAATACGACCGCAATGTCATATGCAACACAGGTTGCAAGTTCCTGTACGCACATCATGAAATCACCATCCCCAATAATGCACACTACTGGAGATTCAGGTTTGGCAAGCTTGGCTGCAATGGCTGCAGGTAGCGCAAACCCCATGGGCGAATAACTGCCTGGGGTGATATGAGTACGAGGCTCGTAAACCGGAAAATCCTGCTTGGTAGAACTCTGAGGATGACCCGACCCCACGGTCACTATTCCGTTACGAGGCAGAACCTTGCGCAATTCCCGTAGTGTGGTCAACATCGTGGTTGGAATCTTGTGATGGGAACGTCGCGGCTCCATGAGTCGATTAAATTCAGCCCAGAGCTTGACCAAACCGTCGTGCTGGAGTGTTCGCCGCTGATAGGACTTTTGTGCCTGATCGTCTGAAATTCCGGCGTCGAGATCCTCCAATGCAAGAGCAATATCGGCAACAATACCTACTTCCACCGGGTAGTTCTTGCCAATCTCGCGTGGATCGATATCCACGTGAATCAACTTGCTTTCCGGAATAGAGAAACTTACTCCTTTTCTCCAGGATGAAGATGACCAATCGGTGAATTTGCAACCCAGAGACATCACCACATCGGCCTCTTTCGCCATGGTATTGCCAGTCAAACTACCTGGCCAGCCTACGGTTCCGGCATTCATCGGATGATCTTCGGGTAAACAACCCTTGCCATTCCAGGTAAATACGACTGGAATGCCCAGCCGCTCAACCACCCGCCTTAGTTGAGTACTGGCATTTGAGGTAATCGCTCCACCTCCGGCCACTATACAGGGACGCTCGGCCTTCAATAGAAGCTGGATAGCTTGCTCAATTGCCAGGCTATCCGCCCGCTGGCGGCCAGTTGGCATACGCTTAGACAATTCTTGATACTCAATGTCCGTTTCGGCCGATTGAACATCAAGGGGAATGTTGACATGCACGGGTCCGGGACGACCGGTCATCATCGAATTGAAGGCACGATGCAAAATAAACGGCGCACTATCTGCGGTTATCATGTCAAAATTGCGCTTGGTGACATGTTCTGTGACCTTGGTGAAGTCTGGCGTATTTTCACGATCAAGCTCCTGCATTACGCCATGACCACGCATATGCGTTGAAGATGCCCCCGTGATCAATAACAGGGATGTCGAATCACAGTAGGCATTGGCCAATGCCATAATCGTGTTCGTTGCGCCCGGACCAATGGAAGTGCAGCTTGCAAGCAGATGACCGGTTACTCGAAAGTGAGCATCTGCAATATGAACAGCCGCTTGTTCGTGCATTACCTGAACAACCGGAATATCCGAACCCGGATCGTTAAATGCATCAATTAGATTCCAATTACCGTGTCCGGGGATTCCCGTGACATAAGGAATGCCATATGCCTTGAGGGTGCGCCCGATAAGGTGACCGACCGTTTTCATATTCAATTACCTCTATAAATAACCAATGGTTAAGGAATTCTCACGTTTGTTCTTCACGTGGAGTTTCATTTACTCGGCTTTTTCACCACCTGAAACAGGTCCTGTTGTTGAGCGCACTACCAAACTGGTAGGAAAGATGTAGTTCTTTGGCTGGCTGATAGAGCCCTTTCTGATGGCTTCAGAAATGAGTTTTGCCGCCATACTGCCGATTTCTCCGATCGGTTGACGGATTGTTGTTAGAGAAATCATCTCCCAACTTTCCATGGGGATGTCATCGACGCCAATTACCGAAATATCCTGCGGAACACGCAACCCCATTTTTTGAGTTGCTTCCAGAGCACCCACCGCAATCACATCATTGGCACAGAACATGGCGGTTGGAGGAGAAGACAGCCGTAACAGCTGCATACATGCTGAATACCCGCCTTCGTGAGTAAATTCAGTGTGAAATAGCAGGCGCTCATCCAGTTCAATACCGCAATCGTGCAAAACGGACTTTGCACCTTTGAGTCGCCCTATCGTGGTTGAAGTAGTATCTGGACCCATCAAGAACCCGATCCGCCGATGCCCTAGAGAAACCAGGTGTCGGAGTGCCTCGACGCCTGCCATGAAATTGTCGCTCTCGGTAACGGGAACGTTATCCCTCATGTTTGATCGGATCGCGAGTACTGTTGGTTTTTGGCTATCTTTCAGAAATTCCACCATAGGCGAGCCAATTGTTGCTGTAGTCACGACCACTCCATCCAATGTGTCAATTAGGCTTCGTAATTTTCGACTTGCTCTATCGCGAGTTACCTCGTCAATAATGAGCACCATGTCGAACCCCAGATCATCAAGTTCGTCATGCAACCGATCAACCAGATAGGGATAAAAGGAATTGTGTAAAGCCGCTACAACAACCCCAACAATCCCCCTACGGTCAAACGATGCCGTTTGGCTTAACTGAATCTTTCGACTTGGACTTTGGTACCCGAGCCTGTCTGCAGCATCCATAATCTTGCTGCGCGTTGAGTCAGCAAGCTGACCGCTTCCCGCAAGTGCTCGTGAGGCTGTAGATTCGGAAACTCCTGCAGCATCTGCGATATTTCGCAGTGTAATTCGTTCTGACAATCCTGCTAATCCTCAAATAAATGACATGCTGAATCGACAATTCAGGCAGAAAGCAGTTTCATCTTTCTGCAAAATTTCGGAAATATTACCACAATTATATATTTTTGCGCAATATTTCGGAAATATTTTTATCCTCACCCATTCAACAGCGGGTTGTTGGATTGCTGAACAAGTAATAAATTGATTATTAATGTTTTTTAACCGATCACTTCCCTATCGGCGCCAAGCAGTCATGCTTTTCAATATGAATCGGGGAGTTACAAAGAGATAGCCCTTTGTGGCTGAACGAAACAGGCAGGAAACCAGTTTCCGACCGGGGTGGTTACGCCGGAAATCCAGGGAACCCTCGTTGACCAGGACTACCGTCTGGACAGCGCGGTCCTGTTCACGAGGAAAACGAGATCGATCATGTATGGAGGGAGCTGAAGGAAAAACGCGGACAGAGGCTGCCATGGACCGACATCGAGCGGATCCCGGAGATCATCACCGAGCCGAAGGCCGTGCTGCTGGATGCCCGGAAAGACGGGAATTCCTTGATCTACGTGTTCGACAGCGCGGACGGCAACGGACGCCTGGGCAAGCTGGTGTTCCGGATCAACTGGAAGGAAAGCAGGAGGGCGTTACCCAAACGTTCAACAGCTTCCGGACGGCAGGATATGTTGATGCAGTTCAATTTCGTCAAAAGCGGTATGTGCTTCTAGACGGGGATCTGCGGCAATGAAGGAAGAATGCCGACGGGACGAGACGCGACCCTCGATGCAGTTCGAAACTCCTAAAGGAATACCATCTACCGGGAGACGACAAATTACCCGGCCTACCCGTCGGCTGGGTGAATAATGCCATGATGTCCGCGAAAGAGCAAGACCCCGGCACCGCATACGAGCACCGGGTGCTGAGAGTGCAGAAGGAGGTCAACGCCCGCGGGGAGTTCTACACGCCGCCGCAAGAACCGGTGGACATCCGGGCACTGAACGAGCAGGTGCGGAAGAATCACGCCCGCCAGAAGCGGGCAATGGACATGTGGGACGAGATGACCGCATTCATGGAAGGAGGTCCGGAACCGGACTTCCTGGGCAACAGCGATATCTTCCGGGAACGACTGGAAGGAAATGTCAAGCAACCGGAGACTGAACAATGAAGAAACCGAAACTTTTCCCGTCCGACAGGTGGCTCGTGGCTATAGCTGTTTTGGCTTTCGCGCTTTGGCTTGGGCATCTGGCATCCCTGGCAGTGCCGACCCGGTCCACCCGTGACCTATCATCCAGACACACTTGACTTCGCAAGCGAGGCATGCCAGACTATTCGGCATGCAGACAGGAACGAAACAGTTTTCCCCGGACACGGTCGCGTGGCTGCGGCAGGCATGCGCGGACGGCGTGC
>VXPI01000302.1 GCA_009839585.1 Gammaproteobacteria bacterium | reverse complement strand
GATTTCGTGATACTGGAGCCTGGATGTGTTCTGATTGGCTATTGCGGAGAGCGGTCGGAACAGGAAGGTGCCGAGCAAGTAGCTTCCTGGGTCCGAGAACAGGGGTGGGAAGCACAGGTAGCCCCGATATCCAGGGAATTTGTGCATATGGATGGACTGGTAGTTCCATTGGCTCCCAAGCTACTTGTTGCCTGTCTGGATGCTTTGGAAGACTGGGTGGTGAAATGGCTTCGTTCAAAGGGTTTCGAGTTCGTTGATGTCGGCTATGCCGAAGCCAAGAACCTGGGAGTCAATCTGGTAGCCTTGGGAAATGACCGAGTCCTTTCGATGCAAAGTAGCCCGAACCTGAACAAGCAAATGCGCGCCCTGGGGTTTGAGGTCTTTGATCCAGACATGTCCATGTTTACCTTGGGCGGTGGAGGCGTTCATTGCCTGTGCCAGGCATTACGAAGGGAGCCGGGCTGATAACGAGAGTTGCATTGAATCCCGGAATCCCGGCCGAAATCCATTTATTACTTGTTTTGCGGGTTTGGTATCAGGTATCAGCGAAAATGCTTGGAACTTGTTGCACACATGTAACCGTACATGAGAATTAATCATGGTCAATACAGATGCCAGTGAAAAACACTTGTGTTATACAGCCACGCACAAATGTAACGGCTTGATTTATGTCGGTATTACCAATAAATCCCTGCCCGCCCGGAAATCAGATCACGGATCGCAATCCAAGCAGGGGCGGAAAGGAAGATTTCAAGACGCTTTGAGATTATATGGAGTTGAAGCTTTTGAATGGAAGGTTGTAGCCGAAGGATCGAAGCTGGTAATGGAACTGCTGGAGCGCATTTTAATCTATGAATGGGATACGGCTAATCCTGACTTTGGCTACAACATGATAGGTGGTGACCATCCCGCACAGATCAGGTACCAGCTCAAGAAGAATTCCTGGAAATGTTTTGGCCCGCCATGGAACAAACCGCCATATGGGTACGAAAAAGATGGAGATATGCTTGACGAATACGGAAGTTTCACCGATGCAGTAGACAATCTTTATGATATTCAAGGGAGGATAAATATATTCTGTGCTGATCATTATCAATCAGACTTCAAGACCGAAGTCAAAAGTTGGATAGGCCAATTGCAGGAACTGATCCAGCAAGATAAAGAAGCGAATAATGCTGTATAGCGATGTGTATTAGCCATATTCGGCCCTAAATATTCGATAGCATGCAAAGATGGGAGATCTGCTTGCCTTTAGCTTATAGAATCTGAGATACTGCGGTGTATTACACGCTGTAAAAAAAGTCCACCTCACCGGATTTGAGGTCGTACTCCGCGCCAACGATCACCAATTCACCACTTTCACAGAGCGGCGCCAGCAATGGTGATTCATTCTTCAGCCTGTCAACGTTATAGACGACATTTGCACGAATAGACCGGGACATAACCGTACTTTCGTCGGAAGAAGGCAATGATTCGGCAATCGTCGATATCGCAGGACGAATCGCATCAACCAGTGAGTTCAATCCTGGAGTCATTTCTTTCGTTGGGTTTGACATCACATCCAACGTTGTCTTGACCGCACCGCATTCTGTATGACCCAATACGACCACCAGCCGGCTTCCCAGAACCGTAACTGCAAATTCAACACTACCCATCTGGGTTTGCTCGACCAGATTGCCCGCAACCCGGATAACGAACAAATCTCCTCCGCCTTGGTCAAAAACATATTCCACAGGCACACGGGAATCTGAACACCCCAGTATCACTGCAAAAGGGGCTTGTCCTTGAGCCAGTTCGGCGCGCTTTTTTTCATCAAGCAAGCCATCTGCTCGTTGTCCGGACATAAAACGCTGATTACCTGATTTCAGTTTTTCCAGTGCTTCTTTCGCTGTATTCATGGTGGTCAATAACTAATTACTGCTCGCCAAATAGCGAACTCGTTATTCGATCTCGCCGCCGATGGACTGCATGACCATGGTTTGGAAATGATGAACTGCATGCTCAGATAATTCAGTCAATTCCCGATCAATGATGAACCTGCCTTGATTGTATCCCCTTGACCTCAAACCCCTTTGAACGCTCTCGCATAAGGCAATATCTTCGGGCTGCAATACATCCTTCTGATATCTCATCGCATCCCGATGTTGTGGCGTTGGCTCTTGCTCCGGAAGAAACCAGTCCTGAAACTCCAGAGCCTGGCCGGTTCCATTTGGGTTCATCTGCAAAACCGATAAATTGGTCTTTCCGGGATAAATCCAGATAGTCAGGTTCGGCCACAGGAACCACCCGGCATACCCGAAATCAATATCTCCCTTCCTGAAATTAAAGGCGCGATTGGTCTCCGATCTAGGTGCTCCTGCTATCTGACTCGAATAGATGCCTCGGGTTACAGTTCGATAGGTATTCATATCTACCAGATCGACAAAATCCTTGTGCGCCGGTGCACAGTGATAGCATTCCAGAAAATTATCAACGATCACTTTCCAGTTGCACTCGACATTATAGACATCCCTTTGTGCCATCTGAAGATTATCGACATCGGGGCAGAAACTGCGAATTTCATTTTCCAAATCCCCGCTCAACTCCTTCAACGGAACTGCGTCATCATCAAGATTGACGAATACCATCGAACAAAACTCTTCGACCCGGAGTGATTTGAGGGAAAAGTCACATTTATTGAACCCTTCTACATTCTCCGAGTTGCGAGCCATCTTGAGAGTGCCATCGAAATCATAGGACCATGCATGATAGGGGCAGACAATCAGGTTGGTGCTTCCCTGTCCACACAATAACTCATGGCCGCGGTGAGCGCAGACATTGTAAAACGCTCTCAGCTCACCAGTTCGTGAACGGATTACAAACAGATTCTGATCGTTAATTCTGGTGGTCAGGTAATCGCCGGGAGAACGAAACTGACTGACATGCCCAACATAAATCCAGTTGCAAAAGAAGATTTTCTCCATTTCCAGTTCATACACCGTAGGATCGGTATAGAAACGGGCCGGCATCGTATAGGATTCGCCGGGGTTGCCGCAAAATGGCAGGTCGCCCTGCTGCCTGGCAACAACCTTATTTGGAACGTCCAGAGACTTATTCATGCCGTGCTCCCCAAAAGTAAGATGAGACCTGTGTCGAGTTGATCAAGTTGCATGAGTGCCCCGGTAATTTCCCCGTACCCGTTGCTTGTCGGGATCAAGATGAGGAAAACGCACAACCCGGGCAGGAATCCGCTTTTGATGACCATCGAGTTTTCCCACTTCCAGCTGATTGCCGAGATCAGCATGCATCGACTTGATGCGACATAGAGCAATATTCTTTCCAAGTATCGGAGAAATCATTGCGCTTGTAATCGAACCGATTTGCTCACGTCCGATGAACGCGCCATCACCACTGACGGCCGGTTCTTCGCCTTCCAACTCCAGACCCACCAATTTCTGATGCGGGCTGGCCTTGCGCTTCATGAGCTCTTCCCGGCCGATAAAGTCATCCAGCTTGGTCTTCAATGGAACTGTAAATCCGATTCCGGCTTCGAATGGATCGGTCTGGTCACAGAACTCCTGGCCCGCAAACGCTAGGCCGGCTTCAATTCTCAGCATGTCAAGAGCCTCAAGACCTAATGGAGCAATGCCATATTCCTGTCCGGCCTGCCAAATCGCATCCCATACGGCCTGTGAATCGCGCGGATGACAAAACACCTCATAACCCAGCTCGCCGGTGTAGCCGGTCCTCGAGCAAATGATCGGGACTCCATCCGCCCCATGGATTCTTGCGATAGAAAACCGAAACCATTCAAGTTCGGAAACTTCCGGTTGATCGGGACGTGTCCAGATACATTTTTTCAAGGTATCCAGACTTCGCGGACCCTGCACCTGAAGATTATGCAATTGTGAGGTTGAATCCTTCACCCAGGCCCTTAAGCCAAGATGCCTGGCTTGTTCCCGCAACCACAGGCCAGACGTATCGTTTCCACCGATCCATCGGAAATTGTGCTGGGCCAGACGAAATACGGTGCCATCATCAATCATGCCGCCAGACTCGTAGCACATTGCGGTATACACCACCTGGCCAGCACCAAGCCGCCGCACATCTCTGGTTATACAGGTTTGCAGCAAAATCTCTGCATCCGGGCCAGTAACCTCATATTTCCTGAGCGGCGACAAGTCTGTCATAACTGCTTTTTCCCGACATGCCCAGTACTCTGAAATAGCGCCCAGATTATTAAACGAATTTGCCAGCCAATATCCATTGTATTCGGTGAAGTTTCTTGTCAGGGTTGAAGTTCTCGGATGAAAGCTGGTTTCTCTGGTCATTTCTGGTTCTGCATCAGTAGTCTTGCGGTAGGCGATCGCTCGCTGGAAAAGATTCTTTTTGTCATAAAGCCGGATATGGATATCGGTTGGTACCCAGGCATTGGCCGGATCAATGTCACATGGACAGGAAGAAGATACGCAGACAAGGTCAGTCATTGCCCTCATGAGTACATAATCACCGGGGCGCGACCACGGATCATCGAAAGTAAAAGAATATGCTTCGTCAAAAAAGGTATTGAAAAACAGGTTCATGGCCTGCCATCCCTTACGTGGTTCAATCGGATACGAAGCCAGTGCAGCATTGAAATTATCGGAGCAGTTGACATGCCCCGGATAGCCCGCTTCATCATAGTACTTGCTAGTGCACGCTACTCCGAAACTGTCATGCCGCCCACAACTATCCTGAACGACCTCAACCAAGGGGTTGAAATCGATATCATAGAATTTGGAATAGAGCCCCGGCACCGGATAAGCATTGCCCATCAATGATCGAGTGGTGGTCGCACTCAAGTTTCTGGTCTTGCCCTGGTCGAGTGCACGCATGTCAAAACACTGAAAATCGGAACACTGGCGTCCATCGACATCAATGACCTGAATATACTCTCCTTCCCGAACCTCATAAGCTCTGGCTGTTGCGGCATCGATATGGATACTGCCTGTTTCATCGGCCAGCGGGTCTGGCAGTTCATTTGTGGTCGACATGCCCGGATTTGCCCTTTTTACGAATACCACTAAATCTGTGGGCGGATGACTCTGGTCAACCTTCATGGGGAACCCCGGGGCACTGAACAGCGCTATTAATTCATCCTGGCTGACAAGGCTTGCAGTATTATTCGCATGGGTCTCACCCGCCATCAATTCTGCTACAGGACAGACTGCAAGATCAATTGAGAACAGTTTCAGTTTCTCCCTGATTTTTCTGGCTCCCTCAAATGGAGCTTCCAGCATGTGCACAAGCGTGCCGCCGGAAGTCTCTGCCTTTACTCCAAGGGCTTCAGTCATTGGCTGCCCCTTGCTGTTAAAGGCAAACACCTGGGCGGGCTGAAGTCCTTCGGGATCAACAATTTCAATCTGGTCACCGGGCAACAACGGCAAGGCTATAACTCCACCTGCCTTGAGCGGATGCCGTTCCTGGCCAATCCAGTCCTGTCCGAGACCGGGCTCACGCAAACGTACATGCGAAGAAAGGGCTATGTCCATGACAAATTCAAGATCAACCAGATTGATATCGTGAATACGATTTTACTCATCAAAACAGACTCGTGGCCGAACACTGGATAGCATGTCATCCAAGTATGCTTATACCCGATATCTGTACCCGAAAACTCCATAAAAGCTGCTTCTTGTCAAAATGGTACAGTAATGTTACAGCAAAATCTGTCAATAGCGTTATCTTGTGTTGATTTACAGAAAACTATCCTTGATACTTCTCCAATAATAAATGGGGCATTGACAGATTAACCGAGCTGTTTTCAATGCCACAAAAATACTTCTGAAATCACCAAGAAAGGAGAATCCAATGTTAAAGAAAAGAACCAGGATCATGGGTATTCCCATGGCATTACTGGGCATGATGTTTCTGGCGACCAGTGTCGCTCATGCTGATGCGGTAAAAATCCCTACCCACAACTGGTCCAGCCAGCTGGTTGGTGCAGAAATTGTAGGAAAACTGTTTGAGATGGTCGGAGAGGAAGTTGAATACATCCCGATGGACAGCCAGACCGTTTACCAGGCAATGTGTGACAACGATATCGACATTGTGCACGAAGTCTGGCAAGGCGCCTTCGGTGCCTCTTTTGAGAAAGTGGTCGGAGAAGGATGTGTCATCGATCTGGCAACCCATGATGCCAAGACACGCGAAGAGTGGTGGTATCCCATGCATGTCAAGGAGCTGTGCCCCGGACTGCCGGATTGGAAGGCCCTCGATGCCTGTTCCGATCAGTTCGCACGTGCCGATTCCAATGGCAAAGGCGTTTTCATTGGGGGTCCCGTGGACTGGCTGAAGCATGATGCCGAAAAGGTCGAAGCCCTGGGTATGAACTTCGTAGTAAGAAATGCCGGTTCAGCTGCAGCGATCTGGGCTGAACTGGAATCTGGAATCAAGCAGGACAATGCCGTTGTCATCTTCAACTGGACCCCAAACTTCATCGAAGCCCTCTATGAAGGCGAGTTTGTCGAATTTCCGGAACATGATCCGGCTTGTACCGAAGATCCGGCTTGGGGCGTCAATCCCGAGCAGCTTTACGATTGCGGCAATCCGAAAGGGGGTTATTTGAAAATCGGAGTCTCTCACGAGTTCGAGGAGACCCATCCCAAAGCCTTTGCGGTAGCGCAAAAAATCAATTTCACGAACCTTGATGTTGCCAAGCAATCCAATTATGTCGATACCGATGGAATGGAAGTGACAGAGGCTGCTGATCGGTGGCTGGAAGAGCACAAGGACAAGTGGCAAAGCTGGATTCAGTAAACACCCTGCGTTCAATTGCTACAGACAGGCCCGGCTTGATGATAAGCCGGGCTTTTCTGTCTCACCCCGGCTCAACACAAATGCGTGACATGGTTCCTTAATGCCCCAAACAGGTGCAACTTTCTGGACGCATCGGAGGAGATACGCCAGGTGTTCCTTGACGGAATGCCCTGCAGGCGGGCAATGCCGATCCCAGGCAGGCAGACTATGCAGTCTATTGAAATGCTGGTTTCGCCAAGTGAAGAAATACCCGACCTCTGGCAAGCAACGGGCCAACAAGAACGAAAGAGTTGTGTAGAAGATTCCATTGAGAAAGACCGGGAATTGTCAACGGCCGGATAAGCCCAGCATAAAAAATTGAATCCATTCGCACAAAACCGGATAATTCTGAAACTGCAGTTCAAAAACACCAGCAGGACGAGAAGCATTTGAAAAGGAAAGAATCGGATTCCAACGGATATTCCTTTAACAAGAATCAGGTTTCGCACCGCCAGAAAATACCTTAGACCAATGAGTAACAACACCAAGATTGCCTGCAAGGAGATCTGGAAGCTCTATGGTTCCAATCCCAGAGGTTTCTTTGAAAAAAACCAGAGGAATCCTTCGGACGAGGCGATCAAGTCGGAACAATACATTCCTGCCGTTCGCAATGCCACCTTCGATGTATATGAGGGTGAAATACTGGTTATCATGGGGCTTAGCGGATCTGGCAAATCGACACTGGTCAGATGTTTAAGTCGCCTAGTCGAGCCGACTTGGGGCAAGGTTGAATTCGATGGTATCGATCTCTTGCAGGCACCGGAGAAAACCCTGATAGAGATTCGCCGTCACAAGATGGGCATGGTATTTCAGAATTTTGCATTGCTTCCTCATCGCACGGTACTTCAGAATATTGCTTTTCCGCTCGAGGTTCAGGGAATCGACAGGACAACCCGTGAAAGCAAGGCCCGGGAAATCATCGATATTGTCGGCCTACAGGGGCGGGACAACTACTATCCACGAGAACTGTCTGGCGGGCAGCAGCAACGAGTCGGAATCGGAAGATCACTTGCGGTCGAACCGGACATTTGGTTTTTGGATGAACCATTCTCTGCGCTTGACCCATTAATTCGCAAGGAAATGCAAAATGAATTTATTCGTTTGCAGTCGATACTCGGCAAGACAATCGTCTTCATTACTCACGATTTTGATGAAGCCATCAAGCTTGCTGACCGCATTGCCATTATGTATGAAGGCATCATTGTACAGCTCGGCACCGCCGAAGAATTGATCAGTAATCCCGCCACGCAATATGTCGCAGAGTTCACCCGCGATATCCCCAGGGCAAAATTGCTTTCTGTGCGTAGCATCATGGAACCGTTAAGTGGAACGGTGTCGGAGCATCTATGTGTATTCTCTGACGACAGTATCGAAAAAATCGCCCAGGCCGTACTGGCTCAAGAGTCCGATATACAGGTCATGGATCAACACAGTCAGGTTGTCGGGATGTTGAGACGACAGCGTTTGCTGGAGACCATCTTTGAAAACAGCAGTGAAGAATGAGACTTAACAGAGCGTTACTGGTTCTAGCACCGTTTTCCCTGCTGATCATATTCAAGTCCTGGCTGCCCGGATGGGCGGTAACTCCTCCAAAAAGCTGTTTGGGCGGCTGTGCCGATATCAACGGCATGATTCCGTTCGTTGACTGGGTGAATGCTGCGATCAAGTTCCTTCGCAAATACGAGTTCTTTGATGCATTCACTTTCCGGGATATCACGCGTAGCATATCGGGGATGATTGACTCATTGCTCCACTTTACCGAAGGATTGTTGCATGAAGGTTTTGCTGACTTTAACATAGGCGCCATTCCCTGGATTGCCCTGGTTGGAGCAGCCGCAATTTATGGATGGTACCTGCGTGGTTGGAAACTCGCCCTATTGGGCAGTAGCTGCTTCCTTTATCTTGCATTATTCAGTAAACGCGGGATCTGGGAGTTGTCCATGCAAACTCTCTCAGCCATTGCAGTATCCGCTCCTATTGCCGGCCTGATCGGGGTTCTGGTCGGTATATTGGCTGCCAAGCGCAAGACTGCTGAACGTATTATCTGGCCAATTCTCAATGTGCTTCAATCCCTGCCGCATTTTTCCTATCTGATCATTGTTGCGATTTTTTTTGGAGTCGGGTCCAAGGCGGGCGTAATTGCCACCATCATCTTTGCCTTTCCCCCCATGGCACGTCTTACTCTGGTTGGACTGCAGAATATCCGTTCAGAAGTTATTGAGGCGGGCATCATGTCCGGATGCAGCCGAATGCAGATGCTGTTCAAGGTAGAACTGCCTTCTGCCCGCAACGAACTGATGCTGGGCGTGAATCAGATAATCATGCAATGTCTGGCTATGGTAGTCATCGCATCATTCATAGGTCAATCGGGACTTGGCCATGATCTTCTGACCCGCCTTCAAAGGCTGGCCATCGGGCAGGCACTGGAAGTCGGTATTGCCGTCGTTTTCATTGCCATCGCTCTGGATCGCTTCAGTCAGGCCATTGCGAACAAACAGCCAACTCATCTACCCGAAGGACCGTTCTGGAAAAGACGGCCACATTTGACAACCTTCATCGGGTTTGTGGCTACCATTCTCGTGCTTTCCCCGATTGTTCCCTTTATTGCGAAATTTCCCGAACACTTGACGATTTCCACCTCGGTATTCTGGGATGGCATTGTTGACTACATCACACTGCACTTCTATGGCCCACTTGCGAACTTTCGGGATGCCTTGCTGGTGTATTTTCTGATCCCTTTCCGTTCCGCAATAACCGGCATTCCATTGATTGCCATTATCGATCTGGGGGCTTGCCTGGGCTGGAAAATGGGAGGGTGGAGGCTCGCCCTGACGGTCAGCCTGTTTGTGTTTTTCATCGCCGCGTCCGGATACTGGGTGCGTGCCATGATTACCCTGTACATGGTATTGGTCTCACTCATGATCTGTGCGGTTTTCGGTATTCCTATCGGTATCTGGGCTTCCCGACGGGAATGGTCAACGCGCCTGATGCAGAATATCTGTGATACATTTCAGACTTTTCCGTCCTTCATTTACCTGTTGCCTGTGGTAATGCTGTTTCAGATCAGTGACGTATCTGCCATTTTTGCCATCATCATCTATGCCAGCATTCCCATCGTGCGCTACACTATTTTTGGCTTGAGAAATGTACCGCAGGAAATTATTGAGGCGGCAGTCACTTCAGGATGCACGCAAAATCAGGTGCTATGGAAAGTCAGATTGCCAGTGGCTTTTCCGGAGATTATTCTTGGGCTGAACCAAACCCTGATGTTTGGCCTGTTCATGGTCATGATTGCAGGGTTTATAGGAACAGTGGACCTGTCGCAGGAAATTTTCCGGGCCTTGACGTTCAATGACGGAGGCAAGGGACTGGTAATCGGGCTCTGCGTATCCTTCATCGGGTTGACTGCCGACCGGTTACTGGTGGCTTGGTCCGACCGACAGAAACAGGAGTATGGATTGGGTTGAAGGTGCCGACTCTGGACAATAGTCCCCTGACCCGGCATCTTTCATCATGGTGGTAGTCACCTGACATGGCATTTCTCCATACAAGGTTGACTACCGGGATTGTCAGCCACCTCCTGGCCCCCCTGCAACAACATGCCCTGACCAATGAAAACCCGGCACCTTGGAGGTTTGCACTTCATGGTGGAACTGGGAGAATTCAATCTCTGTTCAGATTCAGAAACATGTGAGACACCTCCAGCCCTGAAGACGAGATAGATCCGGGGCAAGAGAGTGTAGTTTCTACAGGAATTAAACCAGTTGTGAAAGGAATGTTTTTCCAGGCACAATTATCGGGGAATGGAATTCGAAGCAGTCCCTTTCCACATACTCCGCATCCAGTGCAACTTGAAAAGCATGCTTGGCCTGTGTTTGTTTCTGAAAATACGCGAGTGATTTGGATAACTGGCTCCTGCTGGATTTCACTTCTGCCAGAAACCATGGATGCTGGTTCCTTGTGACAATAAAATCAACTTCATGCTTTTGCTTGTCGCGAAGAAAATACAGCCCAAAGTCTCCTTTTCCGGTTTCTGTCCACCAGTGCACTGCCTTGAGCAATGCACTTGCGACCATATTCTCTGATCTTGCACCTGCATCATCAAGTTGCGACCAGTCCCAAAGGTAGTACTTTGGCTCTTTTCGCAATGATCGGGCCACATTCTTGTACCAGGGCCTGACGGTGAAGCAAAAATGAAGGGATTGCAGCGTCGTAATCCAGCGACGAACCGTATCGACGGAGACGCGAACCGTTTTTGACATGTAGGAATAACTGGTTAGTTGCCCGACCTGATTGCGCAACAACCTGGCCAGCATTTCCAACTGATCCAACTCCTGGATGCGAGTTAGATCACGCAGGTCTTCACGAAAAAGCTGCTCTGTCTGAAGACGTTTCCAACGATTATGAAATTCCTGGCTAGCATGAAGAAACGGTTCAGGGAAACCGCCATACCTCCACAAAGCATCCCATTCATCCTTGCCAATAGACGTGGGTTGCCGATTGACAAGACCATCCCTTTTGACATCCAGACACTCTGCAACAGAAACCGGATGAAGCGTATAAGGGAAATAACGCCCCATCAGACTGTCGCCACTTCGTCTGAATGTCTTCAATGAAGCACTGCCGGTGACAAGAATCCGGACTTTTTTTTCGTTTTTGTCAAAGAAGCCTTTCAGGAAATTTCTCCAATTGCGGTACTTGTGCAATTCATCAAATGTGCATAACGGTAATTCAGACATCAGGCGATCCAGGCCAATTGCCTTCGCAGCCTCTTTCTGGCCACCCAGAATCAAGGCACGGTCATCTGTGTCATCCCAATTGAAATACCGACTGTCGATAAATCCTTCCCCGAGCATTTCAGCCACAGTTGTCTTTCCGACTTGTCTTGGGCCAGATAGAAATATCATTTGCCGATACTTTTGACAATGGTCTCTGAAATGATCAAGCAAATACCTTTTCATGACTTTTTTCATGCATATAAAAAAATAGTTATGACTATTTTATGCAATATGGGAGAGATGGTCAAACAACAGGATGCATCCCTGTCCAAGAATACACAGGAGTCCGAATGTCGTTCTTTTTTCTGGGATTCCGCAGGAAACTGATGATACGCCAGCTGTTTATGGAGAGGAAGGTCAGCCGTATGAAGCCAGAAAGTCGTCTGGTAGTCGTCAACCTTGTTTCGGATTTGGAATCTGACTGGTTCAGCAGTCAACTTGCTTGTCTCGCAGATGGTCCCAATGCGCCGGACGTCGTAACCGCGCTGAAGTCGATGATTGGGAGGCTGATCTCCGTGGCCACCCTGATCGAGGGTGCGCTGCGGGTTCATCGGGTCCTCAGGGAACTTGGAGCCTATTACCCCTGTACCATTTACATCGCAGAATCCTTGATGTAAATGGTACAGGGGTAGATACCACGATTTGCAACTTTCCTGATGATTCCATGGGCACTATCCTGTACAGCAAGACAACAACATTTCGGAAGCGGAAGTCTTGCGCATCCCATCAATTCTCCAGCGTGTTATTGATCTCCTGAAGTGGTATCCATCTTTCATCCTTGAGTACAGTCACCGCGACCACAGGATTATTTTTGTCGTATTCGACCTTCACTTGAGGATCCGCACCTTCCCCCTGCAACGCCCTCTGCCGGATTGGCAACAATCTCCGGCAATCCCAAGGTGACCACCGCTACGCTACCGTAAAAGATGCTTTTGCCCCAATGGTGTGTCCCTGCCTGAATGCAAACACACCAATCTTGACTCCATCTTCTGTCTGTTCCGACAGCGCCGGAGGACCGAATTCCGCAATCCTCTCGTAGCGGGTTCTCGCCTGATCCAAGACCGACTGTTCTTTTGACTCAGCACCGCCCGTAGCAAGGACACTCGCACAACCTATCGCAAGGACGAAGCATATCGCAAGTGGAACGGGATAAGCATCCGCAACAATACGTGCAATTGTGATTGAATCATGAATCTGTCTCCGGTTTTGCTGCACAGGGCCGGATTGACCGATCACAACCTTTTACACGATCAGGAGATTGACCGAATATTTATGGATTGGCAGACTTGCCAGATTCATTCCTGAGCGCAGATTCGCAGATAGCTGGCGACCACATGACTGATTCCGTACTCGATACATTCGACGGTCAGGGCATGGCCAATCGAGACCTCAAGAATACTGCCTATCGCAAGAAATTCAGACAGGTTTTCGAGATTCAGGTCATGCCCGGCATTGACTCCGATATTGGCCAACCGGGCAGCTTGTACAGCCTCACAATAGGCGGATAGCGCTACAGACCTGCTTTCCCCATGATAGCTGCTGGCATAAAGTTCCGTGTATAGCTCGATTCGGCCAGCACCAATTTTTGACGCAGCCGCAACCTGCAGTGGGTCCGGGTCCACGAACAAGGAAGACCGGATGCCGACACCGCGCAACCGATCCAGCACCGGCACCAGCATTGATGACGAATTCTCAATATCCCATCCATGGTCAGACGTAATCTGGTCCACGGTGTCAGGCACTAACGTGCATTGGTCTGGCTTGACCTCACATACCATATTGAGGAAATCCTGAGATGGATACCCCTCTATATTGAATTCGACCTGTTCATGAGACCTGCAAATTTCCGCAAGTGCATAGACATCAGCACGACGTGTATGGCGTTCATCCTGTCTTGGATGGACGGTTATTCCGCCTGCTCCCAATGCTATGAACCGCTCGGCAAATTCAGCAACACTCGGATAGTTCCTGCCCCGCGAATTTCTGAGCAATGCAATCTTGTTTAAATTTACGCTAAGCCGAGTCATCAATATGCAACAAGTCAAGTTCCATGAATTCCGAGGTTTTCCAGTCCGGCGCAAAGCCCAGTATTTTTGTTGTATTCCCCAGGTTTGGGTTGAACAGCCGATTGTGCCAGTATGCAGCCTGATACTTCGGTTCAGTTTCGGCAATGTCCCTCATCCGGCAGTCAATAGTATATCGCTGATTGCCTTGTTCAAAAACCAGGCAACCCTCGCCAACCCCCGTCATTCGCTTAACAAAGGCACTCCCTGCAGGGTAGACCGCCACCACCTCATCAGAGAACTCGTCAGGAACCTGATAGTAGTACTCCGACAGCAACTTGATTGCCTGCTGATAGCGGTCTGCGGGATCCTGGGTTTTCTGATAGATATACTTGAATTGCCGAGTCAGGTCGGCACTTTCGGATTTCACCAGGACCACGGTCATATTTCCGGCATCCTGGTTGTTTACTACCAAACGCGGACGCATGCCGCGCGATGGCCTGCCCTGATCCTTGCGAACCGAGTATTGCCGGATTCTACATTGCCAGCGAATAAACTGCCTTCTCAGTTCGTCTGGATTCATGGCAGGACACGATTATCGATCACAACAATGTCCGCTAGGGCATAGGCAGCTGACCGTCTCTGGCTCCAGCCCCACTATCGCGCAGAGTTCGGGAAATCATTCAAAATTTCGAATAGGCCCGCATTAAATCAACCATTGGATGGGATTTTGACATTTGAAACTTGACCAGCAGCTCGCGGGCGATCATGTCCCTGTCCTGTTGGTTATCCGGCAATTCAATATCTTCCGGTATGGTCACCCAGCCATTGATATTTCGATCAAATACAGCGGCGCTACCCTCTTCATATCCCATATGGACATCCTCAAGCCAATTGAGGTCAGACCAGCCCATGATTTCCATGTACTTTTTGAGAAAAGGCGGGCATCGGTCCATGTCTGGCACCAGATTTACATCGTATCGATACCCGATATGCTGCCCGATATCCTTCTCGCGATCAGAATCAAGTCCGTCTGATTCAAGATACTTGTTTATATTTTCTGTCATTGGTTGCCCTCCCCTAGAAGCGTGTCATGTCAGGATGGCCAACGGTATGCTGGGTTCCGGCAAGCGGAACCTGTGCGAGCGCCGAGGCTTCCATCGTCAATGCTGCCAGGTCTTCCGGCTCAAGCGAATGGATATTGGTTTTACCGCATGCACGGGCGAGCATTTGCGCTTCAATCGTCAGGGTATGCAAAAAGTTGTAGACCCGTTCTGCGGCATCATCAGGATTCAGGCGTTTTCGTAATTCCGGATCCTGTGTGGCAACCCCAACCGGACATCGCCCCGTATGACAATGATAGCAATAACCCGCTTCAACCCCCATTTCCTTTTCAAAATCTGCTTGCGGTATGGCCTTGTTGCAGTTAAGGGCCATCAGAACCGAGTGGCCGATCGCAACTGCATCCGCTCCGAGTGCCAGCGCTTTGGCAACATCACCGCCATTTCGAATACCACCGGCATACACCAGCGAAATATTGCCGGATTGTCCCACATCTTCAAGCGCCCGCCGTGCCTGGCGGATTGCTGCGATTCCGGGTACGCCCGTCTCTTCGGTTGCCAGGTGCGGTCCGGCACCAGTGCCCCCTTCCATGCCATCAATATAAATTGAATCAGGTCCCGTCTTGGCGGCCATGCGCACATCATCGTAGACTCTTGCCGCACCCAGTTTCAGCTGGATAGGCACCTCTCCATTGGTAGCCTCACGAATCTCGTTTATCTTGAGAGCCAGATCATCCGGGCCCAGCCAGTCTGGGTGGCGCGCCGGAGAACGCTGGTCGATCCCGGCCGGCAATGAGCGCATCTCGGCAACCTGATCGGTAACCTTCTGGCCCATAAGGTGCCCACCCAGTCCAACCTTGCATCCCTGGCCAATAAAAAATTCCACACAGTCGGCAAGCCTGAGGTGGTTGGGATTAAAACCATAGCGCGACTGGATGCATTGATACATCCATTTTTCCGAATAGCGCCGCTCATCGGGAATCATGCCACCCTCCCCTGAACAAGTCGCAGTACCAGCCATGGTAGAGCCTCTGGCCAGGGCTGTTTTTGCTTCGTAGGAGAGAGCGCCGAAACTCATGCCGGTGACATAGACCGGGATATCAAGCACCAATGGGCGCTTGGCTTTGGGGCCGATCACGGTCTCGGTCAGGCATTTTTCACGGTATCCTTCGATCACAAATCGCGTGAGAGTTCCGGGCAGAAAGGTCAAATCATCCCAGGTCGGGATTTTCTTGAAGAGGGAAAAGCCCCGCATCCTGTACCGGCCAAGCTCCGACTTGATGTGAATGTCATCAATCACCTCTGGCGGAAAGATAAAGCTTTTGCCAAGACGGTTGACATCTCTATTGAGTTTCGACATGAGTTTTTCCTCTTGGACGATTTTGATCAAAGAACCAGTTTTTTCTCGGTCGGTTCAAGATTGTCATAATTCCATAACTGCTTTCCAGCCACAAATTTCTTCATGTTGGAAATACCGCATGCAGGATCAATGTCGTACATGCCCAGTTTGTCGGTTAGCCATTTGAGATCGTTGTCGGTCATCTCGCCCGGCACACAGTCAACGCCAAGATCTTCCACTTCACCGCCAACATAGATTGTTCCATCGTACATTGAATCACCAAGATTCTTACCGGCATCTCCGCAAATAATCATACGCCCCCGCTGCATCATGAATCCAGAAAATGCCCCGCTTCGGCCTCCGACGATGATGGTTCCACCTTTCTGATCGATGCCTGTTCTGGATCCGACATCGCCTCGGCAAACCAGATCACCACCACGCATGGCAGCCCCGAATGTAGAACCTGCATTTTGCTCAATAAGGACGGTACCGGCCATCATGTTTTCTGCACATGACCAGCCGACTCGACCACTGATGTGTATATTTGGCCCATCGATCAACCCACAGCCAAAATACCCTAGGCTACCGGCAAAGTTCAGTTTCAGGCGGTTGAGAATACCTACGCCCAGCGCATGCCTGGCCTGGGGATTCTTGACGGTAATTGAACCGATACCCTGTTGCATCAACTCGCGGATTTTCAGGTTGATCTCGGTTGACGACATGGGCTCTGCATCGAACTCCGCATGATTGTCAAAGTCAACCTCGAACGACCAGGGATAGGTATAGTTCTCTTCCTCGCTAGCACTGAAGAACCTTTGCTGGGTTCGACCTGCTAACTGTTCGGTATGCAACCCCATATCATGGGATTTATGCATTACGCCTGCCATACTTTTACCTCCCCGTGATAAGGATCCCAGGTTTCGATTTCATTTGGGAAAATGCTGCGGATTGCGACTTCTTCGGAAGCGAGGCCCACAAAGTCATCACTTTCATAGAGGACCATCGGCTTGGCAGCCATGACATCCTTGGCCATACCCAGTTGATCAGAAGTTGCAACCAGATAGGTAAACACACCATCAAGCTCATCGACTGAGCGAACCATCGCTGACTCAAGGTCTTCATTGTCCGCTATACGATCAGCGATAAACACCGCAATCAATTCTGAATCACAGTTCGACATGAAGCGATGCCCACGTCTCTCCATTTCCCGCCGCAGAGTCCAGTAGTTCGTTAATTGACCATTGTGGACAACCGATACATCACTGAATGGATAGGCCCAGTACGGATGCGCGGATCGTATGTCGACATCCGATTCGGTGGCCATACGTGTATGGCCAATCGCATGCGTACCCTGAAAACCACGCAATGAATACTGGTCGGACACAGTCTCGGCATCTCCCAAGTCCTTGATCAATTCGAGCGCCTTGCCGATGGAGAGAATCTCGATACCATCAATGTCCTCCAGATAGTCAGCAAGCTTGCGCATATCGCCACCGAACCGAAATACATAGCGCCAGGAATAATCTGTCGCCGGGTCAGCCGCTTCAGTAGTTGCGCCAAGTTCATCCAGTCTTGCGTCGGCTTGCTGTTTGCGCTTCTGGATAATGTCCTGCATTCCGAAGCCACTATTCATGTCCTCTTGTTCCGCGGCCTTGAAACGCAGTACATATTGATCGGCAACAGCATTGCCATACAAGGCAAACCCTGTCGAATCGGGTCCTCGATGCTTTAGCGACTGGAGCATGGACGTCATTTCTGCACCAATGTCCGAACTGTTTCCGCGGTGTATCAATCCCGCAATACCACACATAATATTGTCCTCAGTCAGTGATCAAAATGGTTACTGTTATATCGGCCTAATCGACTGTTCAGACTGGCCTGGCACCGAACGCATGATTTTCCAGTACAGGTTCAGGGCAGACAATCCAGATAAGTATCGATATCCCAATCGGTTACCGTTGACATGAATTTCTCCCATTCATCATTCTTGTACCAGTGATAAACCTTGTACATCTCACCGGGCATGGCCGACTTGATGACTTCATCCTGCTTAAGCCGGGCCAATGCATCACCCAATGACATCGGTAGCTTCTTGACCTGTTTACCGGCCTCCATGGCCTCATAGATATTTCGTTCTTCCGGCTCACCCGGATCAAGGTTATTGCTGATTCCATCATCAAACGCCTTGAGCAAGGCTGCACCCATCAAGTACGGATTCACCATGGAGTCAACGGCTCGATATTCAAAACGTCCCGGGGCGGAGACCCGCATACCGGTAGTTCGGTTTTGATAGCCCCAGTCTGCGAAGACAGGAGCCCAGAATCCGATGTCCCACAAGCGGCGATAAGAGTTAACGGTTGAGCAGCCAATTGCTGTCAGCGCTCCCAGGTGGGCCATTATCCCGCCCACAGCCTGCAATCCTGTCTTGCCGGGTTTTTGCGGGTCGTCGGTATCGGGCATGAAGGTATTTTCACCACCCTCCAGATAACGGAAGTTGTCCTCAAGTCCCGGCAGTGACTGCATGCCCAGTGGATTGACCTTTTCGGTACCGCCGGTCCACAGCGACAGGTTGTGATGACACCCGGATGCCGATACACCCATAAATGGCTTGCTCATGAAACAGGCGATCAGGCCATTCTCACGTGCTACCTGTGCACAGATTTGCCGATAGGTCGACAGGCGGTCGGCATTGCGCAGCACATCGTCGAACTGCCAGTTCAGTTCCAGCTGACCTGGGGCATCCTCATGGTCTCCCTGAATCATGTCAAGGCCCATTTTCCGGGCATAGGTAATTGTCTGCATGGATACCGGGCGCAAGGATTCAAACTGATCGATATGATAACAATACGGGTTCGAATATCCCCCATCCGGTTTACCGTCCTCGCCGCGTTTTAACCACATCATTTCCGGTTCTGTTCCGGCACGCAAATGCAGCCCGTTATGCCTGGCCTTGAACTCCTCGTGAATGATGCGTAGATTGCCTCGACAATCTGATTCGAGATGCCCGCCCGGGTTTTCCTTCTCTTCGCGGTTTCTGAAACAGGTACAGTAGACGCGGGCAACGCGCTTGTCCCACGGCAATTGACAAAACGTCTCCGGGTCGGGGATTCCAACCAGTTCGGCCGCTTCCGGGCCATATCCAATATAGTTGCCATACCGATCAATAAACAGGTTGGCAGTTGAACCATAAACCAGCTGGAACCCTCGCTCAGCTGATCGCTCCCAGTGATCTGCAGGGATACCTTTGCCGACAATACGGCCGGTTACAGAAATAAACTGGTAGTAGATGTATTCGATTCCCAGTTCGTTAATTTTTTCACGAACCTGTTTGACGAGATCTGCCCGACCCGGTTGATTGACATGACGCTCCAGATCGGTTGAATCCTGTGATTTTGAATTTTCGGCCATCAGATTACTCCATTAGCAATGGGTTAATAGTTTGAACTTAAAGTCAGTGAGGACAGTAGATAATAACAATTGAAGCCGGCAAATCAACTCCATGGAAATGGACTGTTGGAAACCGGATGCATTTTTCCTTCAGTATATCTTGAAAAACGAAACGGCTTCATTAACTCGCTTTCCTCGCCCAGCAACTCTTCAGCAACCAGTTTTCCAACCCCGATCATCTTGTATCCGTGATTGGAGTCGGCAATGAAGTAGCAGTTTTCCCGAAACGTATCAAAGACTGGGAAGCTGTCCGGGGTAAAGGCACCAATACCGCCCGATGGAACATTGCGGTATTTTGATGTCTGTCCTTCGAATCGACGCTGACAATGAGCCAGTGCAGAAGTCCACATGTGTACGAAGCCATCACCCACGATGAAATCCGGGGAGTCGACACCGTAGGGGTCAACCTGCACATCATCGGGACTGGTTTGAACCCTGTAGGGTGCTGCACCTCCCTGAATGCCATTAAAATGGAAATCAGGTTTGTAGTAGATTCCCCACATCTGGTCGGTGATCAGGCTTCCATCGACATCCGAGTATAGCGGCTGATCCGAGTCTACATGGATCACCGGGGGGGAATCTCCGTTATTGGTTTTCTGTAACTCGGGATCAATCCCCAGAGTCCCCTCCTGCAAGGACCAGTAGACCCACATCGGAATATCCTTATGCACGGTGCCGTCTGACCGAATATCGACGGTTGCAGGTAACTCGAGCATGTCCCAGATGGTTTTCGCCCACGGACCGGCGGCCACAACCAACTGCTGGCATTCAATATCGCCCTTGTTGGTATTCACCGTATTGACTGCCCCGGATCCATTGGCTGACTTGAATCCGGTTACTTCCACTCCGCTCAGGATCCTGACTCCCAATGCTTCGGCTTTGCCAGCCAAGCCATAGAGAGAGCGGGTGTTATTCGCATATCCGCCTCTTTTTTCATGCAGGACCGAGGTGATTCCCCTGGCCTGCCAGTCGTTGAACAGGCCCTTCATATAGTCCATTGAGGCTTTTCCCCCGTCAACGAACACGGATTCATAGCCGATATCCTGCTGTTGTTCGGCAATGGATGCGACATCCTGAAACATGCAGTCCGGACTGATTTGCATATATCCGACCGGATGATAACTGAATGCTTCCATGTCGCTTTCCCACACCTCGACGCACTGGGCCATGAGCTCGCGCATCGCTGGCTGGAAGTAATTGTTGCGAACTACTCCACAGGCAATGCCGGAAGCCCCGGCACCGATCGCGCTCTTGTCCACCACCAGTATGCTCTTGCTGCCTGTCTGTCCTTGTGCTGCCAGTTTTGCGGCCAGATGATAAGCCGTACTCAGGCCATGAATGCCCGCACCGATGATCAGATAATCGACATTGGAAGGAATAGCCATGGTTTAACCTCTGCGCATGCGAAAAACAATCAGCCTGGATTTAATATGGTTCAAGCCAATAGCCCGGCATATTAGCAAATTACAACTCGCGTTAGTTATGACTGTGTATGATTTGCTTTCTTTGGCTATTGTTATAGCGAAATTGCCATGAAAACGAACCTGTTTGATTTAAAAGTGGTCTCGAATTTTTTCTAATGGTACTTTTCTGGTATGATAAAACTTCATCTGGGATATACCAATTTACCACCATTCACCTGCTTTGTTAATGTGCCGTTTATCGATCCTGCACCAAAAGAACAGGATCATCGATTCTGGATATGAGAGTTATGGATAACCAAAGTGTAAAGTCTGGCACTGGTGCTTCAGGAATATTCAACATAATCCGGAACCAGATTGTAAATGGCGAGTATGCCTTTAACGAGAAGTTGCCGCCCGAAAGGACTCTGGCAACAGTCTATGGGGTTGCAAGAGGCACGGTTCGCGCTGCACTTGACCAGCTGCAGTCGGCGAACATGGTTCGCAAGAAATTTGGCAGT